>CAZPXF010000017.1:0-29635 GCA_964590945.1 uncultured Lachnospiraceae bacterium
CAAGTCCGTCAAAAATACTCTTGTCTCCATTCGGCGAAAAGAAATTTTTCAGCATACTCATATTCAATGATTTGCCAAATCTCCGTGGCCGGGTAAAAAGAGTGACGTCTGACCAGTTGTTTAGGAGATCCTTGATCATATTCGTTTTATCTACATAATAAAACCCATCCTGTCGAAGTTTAGCAAAATCTTCTATTCCGATTGGAAGTTTATTCTTTTTCTCATTCATATACTTTTCTCCCTCCACCGGTACCCGACCCGTTCAATTTGAAAATTATGTCTTAGTATATTTAAGTATACACAATAAAAAATGAAATCAAAATAAAGATAAAATATTTCAGACGCTTCAGGCTCCCCCTATATCGCCCATCCTCCCTGTGTCGTCATAAATGATATTCCAAAAACCATGAAAAACAAAATCCACAGAACCACTCCGGCGATCATGAGTATCAGGGTTGCGCGGCAGTAATTTCTCTTGCTCACATTGATCGTGCTGCTGAAGGACCAGACGATATATACGATCAGACCTACCAGCGGAATTGCCCCGATGATCATCGTCACGATCCATTCTCCGAGAGAAACCGGTTTCTTATCCCGCGGCGGCCGTGTAGTGTAATTGATATTGTACTCATAATTCATATTGTGAATATCTTCTGTCTGTTCCTTATCTATATTCTTGTATTCAAATTCGCTGTCCATTTTCTCTCTCCTGTCAGGTATTTTATGAACCAACTATAGCATATTGCCGAAACACCGTCAAACCGAACCATTCATTTTCCCCTTCTCCAAATAATTGCAGGTATCTCCAGCTTTTAATATTTCCATATGAACCTCAAAAAAGCGGCAGTTGCCCGCCGCTTTTACGAAACCACTATGTGATTATATTTCCTACAGAATAATCTTCTTCGGACACTTAAGCGCGCAAGCGCCGCAGTCGATACATTTCTCCGTATCGATATGGGCAATGTTGTTCTCAACTGTGACAGCGCCGAATTTACATGTCTTCTCACAGAGGTGACATCCGATACATCCCACAGAACATGCCTGCATAACGTCCTTACCTTTATCCTGGGAACTGCACTGAACCAGATGCTTCTGGTCATACGGAACAAGCTCGATCAGATTTTTCGGACATGCTGCAATACATTTTCCGCAGGCCTTACATGCATCCTTGTCAACAACCGCAATGCCGTCAACAATATGGATCGCATCAAACGGACAAGCCTTTACACACTCGCCGAAGCCAAGACAGCCATAGTTACAGGACTTCGGTCCGCCATTCTGGACGAACGGCATCATTGTACAGTCCTTGATTCCGTAATACTCATAGTCCTGCTTTGCCTTTTCACAGGTTCCGGCACATTTTACAAATGCGACTTTATGTACGGCTTCACCGGCTTCAACGCCCATGATCGCGGAAACCTTTGCCGCTACCGGAGCGCCGCCGACAGGACATGTTCCAGGTTCGGCTTCTCCCTTCGCGATCGCTGCAGCAAGACCGGAACATCCAGGATATCCGCAGCCGCCGCAGTTATTTCCAGGCAAAACGCCAAGAATTGCTTCTTCTTTTTCATCCACCTCGACTGCAAATTTCTTTCCGGCAAATCCAAGGAAAAATCCAATGAAAACCCCCGTTCCGCCGACAATTGCTGCCGCGATTATAATACCAGTAATATTCATATCTCTATGCCTCCTATACTATTCCTGAGAATCCGGTGAAGGCAATCGCCATCAGACAAGCTGTGATCAGCACCATTGGAGTTCCCTTAAATGGTTCCGGGAAATCATTGTGCTCAGTCTTCTCACGGATACCTGCCATGATTACTATGGCGATCGTAAAACCAACTGCCGTAGCCAGACCATAAACAGTAGTCTGAAGAATCGTGTATTCATACTGCACACTGTTCAGTGCAACACCAAGTACTGCACAGTTTGTAGTGATCAGCGGGAGATAAACTCCAAGTGAATTGTACAGTGACGGAACCGATTTCTTCAGGAACATCTCAACAAACTGTACAAGACACGCAATAACGAGGATAAATACAATCGTCTTTAAGTACTGGAATCCAAGCGGATCCAGAATAAATTTGTATAAAATGGCTGTTACAAAGGAAGAGATCGTAAGTACGAAGATCAAAGCTCCTCCCATACCTGCAGCCTGGTCCGCTTTCTTGGATACACCAAGGAAAGGACAAAGTCCAAGGAACTGGCTAAGTACAACGTTATTACAAAGCGCAGATCCGATTGCGATAATTAACAATGTTTTCATCTGTACCCGGCCTCCTATTCTGCTTTATTTTCTGTCTCAGATGCTGACTTACCGCCGCAGATGGCAGCGTTTCCGCATGCCGCACATCCGCCGTCACAGGTTCCGACAGGCGCTTTTTTCTTTCCGGCCTTCAGCTTATTCTGCGCTGCAACAAGACATGCGAGTACAAGGAATGCGCCAGGCGCCATTACAAAAATGGAGATCGGTGTAAATCCTGCCGTACCTGCAGCAGAATCAGCCAGCGGAAGAACCTGCATTCCGAAGATTGCGCCGCTTCCGAGAAGCTCACGGAAAATACCAATAAGTGTCAGGCCGATCGTAAATCCAAGTCCCATACCGATTCCGTCGAAGATAGACGGTACAACTGCATTCTTGGAAGCATAGCTTTCCGCACGGCCAAGAATGATACAGTTAACAACGATCAAAGGAATATAGATTCCAAGAGACGCATACAGATCCGGAAGGAAGCCTTCCATCAGGAACTCGACGATCGTTACGAATGAAGCAACAACTACGATAAATGCCGGTACACGTACTCCATCCGGAATAACCTTACGAAGCATGGAGATCAGCATATTGGACAGGACAAGCACCACCGTAGTGGAAAGTCCCATACCGATACCATTGGTGGCTGATGTCGTTGTAGCAAGTGTAGGACACATACCCAACATCAGGACAAAGGTAGGGTTTTCTTTAATAATACCATTGTAAACACGTTCTGTACAACTATTCACCTTGACTACCTCCTCCTAAAACATTTGTATAATATGCGATTGCAGCATCTACGCCGTTCGTAACCGCATTGGATGTTACAGTAGCGCCGCTCATCGCATCGATGGTGTCATCGCTCTGCGAGCCGGTTCCGTCCTTCACATATGTGAATTTCTCCACCTGTTTGCCTGCAAACTGCTCGTAAAAGTCAGGCTCCTTTGCCCTCATACCAAGTCCTGCAGTCTCGCTGATAGAAAGGAAGGAAATTCCAAGAACAGTTCCGTCATTCTGAATACCAACTGTCATCTGAATATCTCCGCCATAGCCTTCGCTGTCTGTAACCGTTATGACATATCCGAGATCCGAACTTCCGTCGGATGCAGTAACAACGCCGTTAATCTCGGCAACGCTGCCGTATCCTGCGTCATCAAGCGCGGACTGCGCTGCACTCTCATCCAATTCATATTCCTTAAATTCGCTGGCAGCTTCAAAAACTTCCTTGTAAGCTGCATTCTGGGTTTCGATCTGTACCTGTGCGATAGGATCCTTCGTGATCTCATAAACAATACCGAGCAGGGCTCCGGAGACGAGTGTAATAGCAGTAAGAATTAAAGCATTTTTAACAATCTTATTCATTATTTCTCTCCTCCTTTACCAAATGGCTTCGGAATCGTAACGCGCTCGATCAGCGGTACAAGCAGATTACAGAAGATGATCGCATAGGAAACACCCTCAGCGCCGCTTCCGAAAATACGGAACACTCCGGTCAGGATACCGCAGCAGATACCGAAAATGATCTGGCCGCTCTTTGTGATCGGCGAGGTAACGTAATCTGTCGCCATGAACCATGCGCCAAGCATCAGACCGCCGCCGCAAAGCTGAGCCGTAAGATACGAAGCATCCAGTCCATGTCCGCCGAACAGCACTACAAAAACCGCAAATGAAATAATGTAGGAAGCAGGAATGCGAAGATCAATGATTCCCATAAGCAGCAGGATGATCGCGCCGATAACGATAGCGATAACTGAAGTCTCGCCGATCGTACCCGGGATCGTACCAACGAGCATCTTCATTGTGTCTACGGTCTCGCCGCTCTTTAAAAGAGCCAGCGGCGTAGCGCCGGATACTCCGTCATATGTAAAATCTGTCATCGGACTGGTAAAGGAGATCAGCAGAAAACATCTTGCACCCAGCGCCGGGTTCATGAAGTTCTGTCCGAGTCCGCCAAACAGCTGCTTAACAACTACAATAGCAAAAATACTTCCAAGAGCACCGATCCAATACGGACATGCCGCCGGCATATTCAGGCCAAGCAAAAGGCCTGTGACAACAGCACTGAAGTCTCCGACCGTGATCGGCTTATGCATAAGTTTCTCATAAACATACTCTGAAATTACTGCAACTGCTGTCGTAACAACAAGCATAATCAGAGCTCTGATTCCAAAGTTATAAATACCGAACAAAGACGCCGGAAGCAAAGCAATCGCAACCCACATCATGATGTTGCCGGAAGTAACCTTGGAACGAATATGTGGTGAAGATGATATATTAAAATTTTCAGCCACTTTTGTTCACCTCTTCCTTTATTATTTCTTTCTTCTGTTAGCTAAAACAATCTTTCTCATGGATCCGATTGACTGCTTCAGAGGACGCTTTGCAGGACATACATAACTACATGATCCGCACTCGACACATTCCATACCATGTTCTTTCTCAAAGGAATCCGAATCATGGCGATTTGCAAAATCTGCAAGTCTCGAAGGAATGATACGGCTTGGACAGGCGTCGATACAACGTCCGCAGTTGATACATGCGGTTGTAGGCGATGCTGCGACCTCATCCTTTGACAGGCAAAGGATAGAAGAATTTGTCTTTGTGATCGGCGTATCCAGCGTAAACATACTGAATCCCATCATCGGTCCGCCGGAAATGATCTTCTCCGGTTCCCCCTTAAATCCTCCGGCAGCTTCCACAAGCTCTCTCTGATTGGTTCCAAAGAGTACCTTAAAGTTGCCCGGAGACTCAACGCCGTCGCCGCTGACAGTCACGATTCTTTCCATAACCGGTCTGCCTTCTACAACAGCCGTATGTACAGCGATCATCGTCTCAACGTTATCAACAACACATCCCGCGTCTGCCGGAAGCATTGTGGAATTGATCGCGCGGCCCGTTGTAGCATAGATGAGCTGCCGCTCAGCGCCCTGTGGATATTTCGTCTTCAGAGGCTTCACCTCGATGCGCGGCTCATCAGCTGTCATCTCTTCCAAAAGCTTGATGCAATCCGGTTTGTTGTCCTCAATACCGAAAATACCTTTTGCATTATCAAAGAGTCTTAAAATAACTTTCATGCCGCTGACAAGCTCTTTTGTATTCTCGAGCATTCTTCTGTAGTCAGCCGTAATGTAAGGCTCACACTCGGCGCAGTTTGCGATCACGTAATCGATCTTGTCCGGCTCCTTTGGTGAAAGCTTAACCTGTGTAGGGAACCCAGCACCTCCCATACCTACAACGCCTGCATCGCCGATCAGTTTGATGATCTCCTCCTTTGATAATTCATCCACAGGCTTAACAGGAGCATACTCAATTTCCTTATACTCGTTGTCGTTCTCGATGACAATACAATTTACTTTAGAACCTGTCGCATTAAAATGAGGTTCGATCGCCTTAACCTTTCCGGATACAGATGCATAAACAGGTGAAGAAACAAATCCACCGGCTTCAGCAATTCTCTGTCCCTTCAGCACATAATCGCCCTTCGCAACAACTGGCTTGGCAGGTGCGCCGATATGCTGAGACAAAGGATAAACAAGATCGCCTTTTGGTTCAACTGCAAAAATTGGTTCATCTTTGGCAAGGCGCTTTCCATCGTCCGGATGAATCCCGCCCTTAAATGTTAAAAGTCCCATTTATTCTGCCCTTCCTTCCTTTATTCTCTAGTTTATACTATACTAGATTATTTTTTAAAAATCTAGTAAAAATACATAATATTATTGTACAATAAACAATACATTTTGATGCATTTTTAACAATCGCCTGAACGCCGCATTTCAACGCAGCAGCAAAGAAAAATTCCGCGATTACTTTCCTCTTATACAGAAAACAGAGGATACATATTGTATCCCCTGTTTGAAGTCATGATTAAAATTTTATTCTTCTTCTGCAGCCGGCTCCTGTACCTGTACAGGCTCAAGAACTTTCAGACTGAGGCTGATCTTCTTATCTGCTTCATTGAGATCAACGATCTTGGCCTCGATCTCCTGTCCGACCTTCAGGACATCGGATGGCTTGTCCACATGTGCTCTCGAAATCTGAGAAACATGAAGCAGCGCATCAACGCCAGGTGCAAGTTCAACAAAAGCGCCAAAGTCAGTCATACGTGCTACCTTGCCTTTAATGATCGTTCCCACTGCATATTTCTCTCCGGCATTGAGCCATGGATTTGTCTCAGGGAATTTCAGGCTTAATGCGATCTTCGTATCCTTGATATCCTTTACAAGAACAGTCACATTCTGGCCGACTTTAAATACTTTCTTCGGATTCTCAACACGTCCCCAGGACATCTCGGAAATATGAAGAAGTCCATCTACTCCGCCGAGATCGATAAATGCGCCGAAATCCGTAACGTTCTTAACAACACCGTCAATCCTATCTCCGATCTGAAGTCTTGCGAAAAGCTCTTCCTGGAGCTTAGCTTTCTCCTTAAGAAGGAGTTGCTTTCTGTCGCCGATGATGCGGTTTCTTCTCGGATTGAACTCGGTGATCACAAATTCGATCTCCTGACCGTCATATTTGCTTAAGTCCTTCTCATATGTATCGGATACAAGACTTGCAGGAATAAATACTCTGGCCTCGTCAACGACAACGCTGAGTCCTCCGCCAAGGATCTGAACAACCGTAGCCTTCAATACTTCCTTGTTCTCATACGCCTCGCGAAGCTTCTCATTTCCTCTCTCAGCAGCAAGGCGCTTGTAGGAAAGTCTCACCTGACCCTCTCCGTCATTGACCTGAAGGACTTTTACTTCCATAGTATCGCCCGGATTTACAAGTGTTGTCAAATCAACGTTCGCTTCGTTCGTATACTCATTGCGTGTGATAATACCATCAGCCTTATAGCCTATATTCAAGATAATCTCATCCGGCTTTACATCAATAACCGTACCTTCAACGACCTCTCCTGTTCTAATTGTCTTAAATGAATCTTCCAGCATTTGTTCAAAAGTTAATTCTGACATAATTTTGAACCTCCTCAATAATATTATTGGGCGTGGATGCCCCTGCGGTAATACCTACGCTCTCCATGGATACTAATTGATTCGAATCCAAATTATCCAGTGTCTGTATATAGTAAGTATTTTCACATTCTCTTTTACAAATTTCAAATAGCTTCTGCGTGTTTGAACTATGGATATCGCCAACTACAAGCATCGCATCGACCTTCGATGCGATTGATTTAGCTTCCTTCTGCCTTTCCTCCGTAGTACTGCAGATTGTATTTAAAACAATTATATCATACCGCTTTTTTGAAAGAATTTCAACCAAATCTTGAAATTTCTTGTAATTAAATGTCGTCTGGGAAACGACGCATACCGCTTCCCCGCCCTTCGGCGGTTCAAAGGCTTCTGCTTCCTCTTTTGTCTGGATGATCGATACATCGGAAGAGACCCATCCTTTTATGCCGGTCACCTCCGGATGATCCGGATCGCCGATGATCACAATATGACGGCCTTTTTTACTCTCCTCCTGTACGATCCGGTGGATCTTCAGGACAAACGGACATGTTGCGTCCACAAAATCCAACTGATTCCTTTCCAGTATATCATAGATCTTCTTCGGCGCCCCATGGGAACGTATGATGACAGTACCCTCCCGGAGGCTTTCCAGCTTCTCTTCTGAATCGATCACACGGACTCCGTGCTTTTCAAGATCTTTTATGACCTCCTGATTATGAATGATCGGGCCGTAGGTATAGATCGGTCCGACCTTATTTTTCTCAATCTGTTCATAGACCGTATCGATCGCACGCTTTACCCCGAAACAGAAGCCTGCCGTTTTTGCAGTCGTAATGTTCATAAGATCACTGTCTCTCCCGTGTAATTTTTAATATTCTGGCTGCGACCTCGTCAATCGTAAGCTCAGACGAATCGAGATACACCGCGTCCTCCGCCTGCTTAAGCGGCGCAATCTCGCGGTTCATATCGCGTTCATCTCTCTTACGGATATCATCCGCAATCATCTGCAGATCACAGTTTTCCCCCTTTTCAGTAAGCTCAAGGTATCTTCTCTTCGCGCGCGTTTCCACGCTGGCCGTGAGATAGATCTTTACCTGTGCTTCCGGCAGGATGTTCGTTCCGATATCCCTTCCATCCATAACGACGTCGTGCTCGTTTGCCAGATTTTTCTGAAGCATCAGAAGCTTTGCCCGCACCTCCGGAACAGCGGAGCTTACGGATGCCATATTTCCTACGGCCTCCTCCCGGAGATGTGATGTGACATTTTCCCCGTTCAGATACACCTGCTGCGCTCCGTTTTCATATGCGATGGAAATCTGCGCCCCCTCGCATTTTGTGCGGATGCCTTCCACATCTTCACGACCGACGTTATTGTTTAACAGATAAAGCGCCATTGCACGGTACATAGCTCCCGTATCGACATAAATAAAACCCAATTCTTTTGCGACAAGCTTTGCAATCGTACTTTTTCCTGCTCCGGCCGGCCCGTCAATCGCTATATTAAATCCCATGTTTCTTCCTCCATTATCTTAATCGTTCTGCGCAGCCCATTGCCGCGCTGTATCCGGTTGACCATGCAATCTGAAGATTATAGCCTCCGGTCATCGCATCCAGATCCAAAACCTCTCCCGCAAAGAAAAGTCCCTGCACCTTTTTAGACTCCATTGTAGATGGATCTATTTCCTTTACAGATACGCCGCCCTTCGTAATAATCGCTTCTTCAAAACCGCGAAGGCCGCATATCGTCATCGGGAGCTGCTTCATCAGCTTGACCAGCTTCCGGCGCTCTGCCTTTGTGATCTCATTTACCCGCTTTCCGGGAGAAATACCGGATAACCGGATGATAACCGGTACCATCTTTGCAGGAAGGAGAGCTCCCAGCGCATTTTTATACTGACGGTTCAGGTTCTCCTCAAAGTCCCGCAGAATCCGTTTGTCAAGCTTGTCCTCATTCAAAGCCGGTTTCAGATCGACAAACGCATCCAGATCGCCCTTACAAAGCGCCTTCCCTACATGACTGCTGGCGCTAAGTACAAGCGGGCCGGATATCCCGAAATGCGTAAAAAGCATCTCCCCGAATTCCCGGTAAAGACATCTGCTCCCCCGGCAGACTGACAGTTCTACATTTTTCAGGGACAACCCCTGGAGTTCTCTTACGTAGGCTTCCCGCGTCTCCATCGGAACAAGGGAAGGCATACATTCCGTCACCTTGTGTCCCGCCTGTCCGGCAAATTTATACCCGTCTCCGGTCGAGCCGGTCGATGCATAGGAACGTCCGCCTGTGGCTATGATACAGGCATCGCAGGCGAATCTTTGATTTCCATTGTAACTGACAGCTGAAATTTTCCCGTCTGTGATCTCGATTCCGGAAATAACAGTTTTCAGATGGACCTTTACCCCGGCAGCTTCCATTTCATTTTTCAGGGCGCGTATCACATCGGACGAGTGGTCCGAACACGGAAACACACGGTTGCCCCGCTCGATCTTCAGGCGCAGCCCGGCTTTTTCAAAAAAATCCATAACATTTTCATTTGTAAATCTGTAAAAGCTACTGTATAAAAACTTCGGATTGGAAACTACATTTTCAAACAGAGTTTCCATATCGGAAGCATTGGTAAGGTTGCATCTTCCTTTTCCGGTTATATATAATTTTTTCCCTAATTTTTCATTTTTTTCAAATACATGCACGTCTATGCCGCATCTGGCCGCATAGACAGACGCCATCATGCCTGCGGCTCCTCCGCCGATCACTGCAATTTTCTTCATATGTCAATCCTTTTTCTTTGTTGGAAAAGCAGAGGAAACTGTGACCTGTTCCAGATCATCTTTACTGTACACCTGATAATCATCCCAGATATTTTCCAGCATCTCCAGCGTCTCCACAACGCTCTTCTGCTTCTTCATGCAGAGCGCTACTACAAGCGCGTTGATCACGCTGAGCGGCGCTACAAGAGAATCCACGATCGACGCCATGTCGCTTCTGGCGATCAGATTGCAGGAAGAATACAGATTGATCGGCGAATGCACGCTGTCCGTCAAAGTGATGACATTGGCCTTTCTGTTGCTCGCAAATTCCAGCGCCTTTAACGTACGCATGGAATACCTTGGGAAACTGATCCCTATGATCGTATCCTCCTCGCCGATCCGGATCATCTGTTCGAAAATCTCGCTGGAGCTGCAAGTTGTCACAAGAGTTACATCATCCAAAACCAGATTCAGATAATAGGAAAGGAAATTCGCAAGCGGAGCGCAGCTCCGTATTCCGATCACGTAGACACGCCTTGACCTCAGGATCATGTCCACAGCGGATTCAAAAGCTTTCTGATCGATCTCCGTCATAGTAAGCTTGATCTTTTCAATATCGGACTGAAGAACGGAGGTCAGGATCTCCGTCTGACTGATCCTTCCGTATGTCACTTCCATGCGCTGTATGGAATTCAGTTTATTCCGAACCAGTTCTTCCAGCGCACGCTGAAATTCAGGATAACCCTTGTAGCCAAGCTGCGTTGCAAAACGGACGACCGTGGATTCACTGACGCCTACAACCTTTCCAAGCTTTGCCGCCGTAAGAAAGACCGCTTTATCATAATTATCCGTGATATAAGCCGCCAGTTTTTTCTGGCCTTTACTCATTTTCTGATAACGTTCTTTAATTCTTATAAGCAATTCACTCGATGACTGATTGCCCATACTCTATCGCCTCCGAACTTATACCTTTTCCCCGCTTCTTCCTATCATAAATACTTTTTTCATTTCGTGCAAGTCCAAATCCCGTTATTTCCTTTACATCCAGCACATTTATCAAGCGATAAAAAATCCCGGCTTATCACATCTCTATGAAAAGCCGGAATATGGATTATGATTAAAAGAATAAACTCTGTGTCCGCCGCCTGATTAAACCGGATAAGATCCGTTCTCTGTATCGGCAACGGTCTGGTCAACCTTTGTCTGCTGAGCCTCACGGTATTTGAAGAAGTCTACGGCAACCTGCGGGAACAAAGCATAGGATAATACATCCTCGTCCTGCTGTTTCCACTGTTTCATCTCGCTCTCCAGCTTATCAAGCTCCGGCTCAAGAAGATCTGCCGGCCGGCATGTGATAGTTTCTGCGTCCCCGATGCATTTTTCAACGACATCCGGATCAAACGGCTTAACAGTTGCGCCATATTTTCCGCTTAATACATCCTTCGTCTCTTTTGTCACCATTTTGTAACGCTCACCCATCAGGACATTAAATACAGCCTGCGTGCCAACGATCTGGGAGCTTGGAGTAACAAGCGGCGGCTCGCCGAGATCTTTACGAACTCTTGGTACTTCTTCCAGTACTTCATAGAACTTATCTTCCGCATTCTGCTCTTTGAGCTGGGAAGTAAGGTTGGAAAGCATTCCGCCTGGTACCTGATATAGAAGAGTCTTGATGTTAACGCCAAGGTTCTTTGGATTCAAAAGACCGCTCTCAAGAGCCTCGTCACGGATCGGCCGGAAGTAATCAGCGATCTCAGCCAGAAGATTCTGGTCAAATCCAGTATCATATTCTGTTCCCTTGAACGTCTCAACCATAACCTCCGTAGCCGGCTGGCTTGTGCCAAGCGCGAATGGCGATATGGCTGTATCGATCACATCAACGCCTGCTTCTACTGCCTTCAAATATGTCATGGACGCAACGCCTGATGTATAATGTGTATGAAGCTGGATCGGAAGATCTGTTGCCTCCTTCATCGCCTTGATCAGTTCTGTCGCCTTATATGGAACAAGCAGACCCGCCATATCCTTGATACAGATAGAATTTGCACCCATCTCCTCAATCCTCTTTGCCGTCTCTACCCAGTAATCCAGCGTATATGCATCGCCAAGCGTATAGGAAAGAGCCACCTGTGCATGCGCGCCCTCCTTATTTGCTGCCGTCACTGCTGTCTGTAAGTTCCTGAGATCATTCAGGCAATCAAAGATACGGATGATATCGATCCCGTTAGCTGCTGATTTCTGTACAAAATACTCCACAACATCGTCTGCATATGGACGGTATCCAAGGATATTCTGCCCGCGGAACAGCATCTGAAGCTTTGTATTCTTAAACCCATCACGGAATTTACGAAGTCTGTCCCATGGATCCTCTTTCAGGAAACGAAGGGAAGCATCGAATGTAGCGCCGCCCCAGCACTCAACGGAATGGTATCCGACCTTGTCCATCTTATCGATGATCGGAAGCATCTGCTCCGTTGTCATACGGGTAGCGATCAGTGACTGATGAGCGTCACGTAAAATAGTTTCTGTAATTTTAATAGGCTTTGCCATTTTCTATACCTCCATTAATTGAACCAAGTCTTAAATACCTACGCCGAAGATAGCCATGAAAGTTCCGGCCGCTACGGCTGTACCGATAACGCCTGCAACGTTCGGACCCATTGCATGCATCAGAAGGAAGTTTGTAGGGTCAGCCTCTGCACCGACCTTCTGCGAAACCCTGGCTGCCATAGGCACCGCAGATACACCGGCGGATCCGATCAGAGGATTTACCTTTCCTCCGGTCAGCTTGCACATCAGCTTTCCGAACACGACGCCTGCGGCTGTACCGAATGCAAACGCTACAAGTCCAAGCACTACGATCTTAATGGTATCAAGGTTCAGGAACGCCTCGGCGCTTGTCGTTGCACCTACGGACGTGCCAAGAAGGATGACGACGATGTACATAAGTGCATTGGATGCTGTCTCTGTGAGCTGACGTACAACGCCGGACTCTTTGAACAGGTTGCCAAGCATCAGCATACCAACCAGAGGCGCTGTTGTAGGAAGGATCATACAAACAACGATCGTTACAACAACAGGGAAAAGGATTCTTTCCAGCTTTGTCACCGGACGCAGCTGCTCCATCTTGATCTTGCGCTCTTTCTCCGTTGTAAGAAGCTTCATAATAGGCGGCTGAATGATCGGCACAAGCGACATATATGTGTAGGCTGCCACCGCGATCGGACCAAGGTAAGCCGTCTGTTGCAGTTTTCCTGCGAGGAAGATAGATGTAGGACCATCCGCTCCGCCGATAATGGAAATAGCTGCCGCCGCCTTATCACTGAATCCCAGAGCCATAGCTCCAAGATAAGCTGCAAAAATACCAAACTGAGCTGCCGCTCCGAGAAGGAAGCTCTTTGGATTCGCGATCAACGGGCCGAAATCCGTCATTGCGCCAACTCCGAGAAAGATCAGAGAAGGAAGGATCGACCACTCATCCAATAAGTAGAAGTAATAGAACAGTCCGCCTGTTCCATTTGCAGAATCCTCAATCGCCAGCATAATATCCGGATAGATATTAACCAGCAGCATACCAAATGAGATTGGTACGAGAAGCAACGGCTCAAATTCATACCTAATTGCCAAGAATAGGAAAAAACATGCTACGACAATCATAACAATATTGCCTACTGAAAGGTTCAAAAATGCTGTCTGCTGCACGAGGTTTCCTAATGTATTCAATATATAATCCATTTTTTAACCTCCATGTTTGCTGCTATTAGCGAATACTAGTTCAATGTTGCCAGAACCTGTCCAGCCTCGCATGCATCGCCAACTGCAACATTGATACCTGCAACGGTTCCACCTTCCGGAGCCACAACCGGGATCTCCATCTTCATAGCTTCCACAATCAGAACTGTATCACCCTTCGAGAGCTTCTGTCCAACGCTGGCCTCAATCTTGAATACCTTACCTGCCGCGCCTGCTTTCACCTCGACAGAACCTGCGGAAGCCGGAGCTGCTGCCTTCTTTGGCGCAGCCTTCGGAGCCGCTTTTGGAGCCGCTGCAGTCGGCGCTGCCGGCGCCGCAACACCATCTTTGTTCTCCTCAACTGTTACGTCATATACGTTTCCGTTTACTGTAATTGTATAGCTTTTCATTTTTCAATCCTCCATATTAAATCCATTTGTTTGTTTTTCTTCGTTTAATGGAACGAACCACAAAACCGTCTGCGGATGTTCCTTCTGCCGCCGCAATTGCCGCTGAGATAACTGCAACAAGTTCCAGATCGTCGTCTTCTTCCTCTTCCTCTGCTGTGTATGTCTCGGTTGTCAGCGTCTTTGGCTCCGGAGCGGCCATTGCAGGCTCTTTCTTCTGGAGCAGCTTTGGAATAAACCCAAGCAGATAGATAATAAAGGAAATTAAAATCAATATAACAAATACGGTTCCCATACCGAGCACGGTATTCAGTCCGGCCTTGGTAAGGATCTCGCCGATCGTATAGTCGCCGTTGACAGCCATGGAAGTTACCTGACTGTCTTCATCAAAGAACATGGAAATCGATGCGCTTCTTTCTGAAAATTCAGCATCCATTACCAGTTCGATCTCCGTGCTTTTCTCTTTCACTTTGGCATTCTCGAAATCACAGGATACCAATGTACCATACTCGTCCACCGCAGCCTGCCATGTATGGATCAACTGGACAAAATTCTCCGATTCGATCGGAAGGCTGTTCTGAAGCATGGTCAGATCCAGTTCCAGTTCGGACGCCTCCGTATACTGTGCAAAGTTCTCATCCGTCATCTGAGAAAAGCTTGAGATGAAGATGCTCGCTTCGCTCTGCAATGTAGCCTTGTCATAGCTGATGCTTTCCTTTCCGCATCCGGTAAAAGCAAACATCAGCACAAGAATACACGCAATTAAACTCATTCTCTTTTTCACTGTGCTTCACCTCGCTAAACTGTTCCATGTTTCTTGTCCGGGCGGTCTTCTCTCTTAGTTAAGAGCATCTCAAATGCCCCGATCAGATATTTCCTTGTATCTGCAGGGTCGATGATCGCATCCACATAACCGCGTCTTGCTGCAGCATCCGGACTGGACTGAAGCTCCTGGTATTCGGAAGCTTTCTCGCTGATCACATCCGCATTCTCTTTGCTGTACATGATCTTAGCGGCAAGCTTAGGATCCATCATGCCGATCTCACTGTCCGGCCATGCATAGACAAGGTCGGCGCCGATCGATTTGCTGTTCATTGCAACGCAGGCGCTTCCGTAAGCCTTTCCTGTCACTACATTTACTTTCGGAACTGTTGCGCTGGCGAATGCGTAGATCAGCCTGGCGGACTCACGTGCAATACTCTTCTCGGAGCACTTTGTTGCGCTGTATCCCGTTACATTTGTCAGTGTCAGGACCGGAATGCTGAACGCATCGCAGAAATTCACAAAATCAGCCGCCTTCCTGCAGGCGCGGGAGGTCAGAACGGCGTCCATTTTCTCCGAAAGGTTGCCATCCCCGTCATAGATCTCCGTACGGTTGGCAACAGCGCCGACGGTTGTTCCGTTCAGACGGATAAACGCTGTTACGATCTCTTTTGCGTAGTCAGCCTTAGACTCGAAAATGATATTATCATCAGAAATGGACGTCAGGACATATCCGGCATCACCGGCAGCATCTGCAATATCGCATACACGGTTCAGATCGTCCAGACATTCATCATAAGAACCTGTATCTTCATTGTTGGCCGGGAGCATACAGATCAGATTGCGGATCTGCGCGTAAATCTCTTCCTCAGAGCCGACAAAATCAGCAAGACCTGCTTCTTCGCTCTGGAACTGCGCGGAGGATGTGTCGCACTTCTCAATGCTGTTTCCTTCCAGCGCATTCGGGGAATTGACAAACAGTTTGCCCTTCCCGCTTTCAATAAATGTAAAATCCGTCAGTGCAGGAACGACCGCAAGACCGCCGCCGCAGGTTCCTAAGATCGCTGTGATCTGCGGGATCACACCGGAAGCAAGCGTCTGTTTCATATATAATGTTCCGAATGCATGTAAAGCATCCGTAGCTTCCTGAAGGCGAAGACCTGCGCAATCGATCAGGCCTATCACAGGAGCGCCCATCTTCATCGCCATATCATAGATACGGGTAATCTTCTTCGCATGCATCTCTCCAATAGCGCCCTTAAGAACAGCCGGATCCTGACTGTAAACATAAACAAGATTCCCGTCGATCAGTCCATAACCTGTAATAACACCGTCTGCTGGAGTTTCTTTCGCTTTTAAATTGAAGTCTGTCGCACGCGCCGTGACAGCGCCGCCGATCTCAACAAAGCTATTCTCATCAAGCAAGGCTTCTATTCGCCTGCAAGCTGAGTTATCTGTTGTGTTACTCATTTTTCAATCCTCCATTTTTCTATAAAATAATTTTAAACAAAAATTTTATCCGATTATAAGTATAATGCAAATCCCCCTAAATGGCAATCTTTTTTGATATATATTTCACATTTGCAAATTATACGGCAAAATTTTTAAAAAGTCTGTTCAGACACCAGTAAAAATCTATTTTTTCAGCGCTTTCACAGGCTTCCAGACTGCCCGAAACAAGCTTCCTTTCCCCGCAGTAATAAGTGATCTTTCCAATCTTATCTCCCTTAGATACCGGAGCCTCGACCTTTTGGGGAACAGAAATTTCCGCCCGGACCGATTCCGACTTTTTCCTGAGGAAAGGATAAGAAATCTTCTCGCTTTGCAGCAGGATGGAAAGCTCTTCATCACCGGCTTTTGGTGTTGCGTTTTTTACAATGACCCGTCCGCATTCCGGCTCCTCCTCCGAAAGATCCGCCCGCTCATACTGTTCGTCAGCATAGGCGACCAGCTTTTTCATATCCTGCCATTTATAGCTCCGGTTATTCGGCCACCCGCAGGCAAGGAGCGCCACTACGAAACGTTTCTCTCCTTTCTCAACCGCGCCGACATAGCAATAGCCGGCTTCCCCTGTAAATCCGGTTTTGCCCGAAACGGCTCCCTCCATCGTCTGAAGAAGCTGATTATGGTTGCTGCAGTGGACGTTCATTTTCCCTTCCGTATCAGAAAATACATATGTGGCTGTCCGGGTGATCGCAAGAAAACGATCCCGCTTCGGGGAATCGTAAATGCAGTACTTCAGGATGCGCGCCATATCCGCCGCCGTGGAATGATGCTTTCCTCTGTCTGTTTCCCGGTCCAGACCGTTTGGCGTTGCAAAATATGTATCTTTACACCCGATCTTATCCGCCTTTTGATTCATCTCATCAAGAAAAGAATCCAGATATTCAAGGCTGGTTTCCCGATCCGTATCTGCCCGGATGGCTGAGCCGCTTTGCTCTGCATCCGTCATAAGAACGGCTCCCAGATTTTCAGCGATACACGCCGCGCTGTCATTGTGCGATTCCAGCATCATGGAATAATAAAGATCCTCCGTCTGAAATGCAGTTCCGGCAGGCGCTGCGAGATGTACCTCAGGCTGAGAGGCGGCATAGGGACTCATAACGCATATTTCGGGAGTATCCTCCATTTCAAGAGCCGTAATAAGCGTCATGATCTTGGTCGTACTTGCCATCGCCGCCGCTTCATTTTCGTTTTTCCCAAATAAAATAATCCCGCTGTCGCCATCCATGAGGACAGCATATCTGGCATAAAGGGATTGAGAAAGCTGCGACTCGGTCATTTCCACAGGATCTGTGGAAACGGACTGCCATGTTTTTCGGAAATAACGGCTCCCCGCCACAATAGATAAGGAGATGAATAATAAAAAGAGAAAAATTCCTTTGCGCTTCATATACGCTCCAGACTTTTTCTCTATTATATGCCCCCTCAGATGCGATCCATGCATCAGATATCCAGCTTTAATTGAACTTCATCTTCTGCTTCCGCTTTAAAATCCTCCAGAAGTCCTTCCGGCGGCTGCGGCAATTCATCCAAAGTCCGGATGGAAAACCTCCGCAGGAACTCCTCCGTCGTCCCGAAAAGGATCGGTCTGCCCGGCGCATCCATCCTCCCAAGTTCGCAGATCAGTCCGTATTCCACAAGCTTATTTACCGCATGATCCGATTTGACGCCGCGGATCTTCTCAATCTCCAGCCTTGTCACCGGCTGCCTGTATGCGACAATGGAAAGCGTTTCCAAAAGAGAATCCGTAAGCACCTGCCTTCTCGGCTGTCTGGCAACACGGATCAGGTATTCGTAATTTTCTTTTTTCGTGCAGAGCTGAAAAGCGTCGTCCAGCTCAATGATCTGGATCCCCCGATCTTCCCCCTTATATTTATCCATCAGGTTATGTATGATCTTCCGCGTGGTCTCTGCATCCTGATCGATTGCTGCGGCGATCCGCTTCACTTCCACAGAATCTCCCATGGTAAACAGGATCGCTTCAACAATTCCTTCGATTCTACTGATCTTCAATCTTATCCTCCTTGTACTTTGGACGGGTGATGTGGATATCTCCAAAAGTCTCCTCCTGACTGATCTGTATTTCACCTGTCTTCATAAGCTCTAAAACGGCCAGAAACGTGACGACTGTCTGCATTTTGGAATGCTGCTCTTCCAAAAGCCCTTTGAACGAGAATGATGGGTATGCTTCCAGATGGCGCCGGATCAGATCTATCTTGTCATCCAGATTGACTTCCTCCTTCTCGATCTTTCCGAATCCGCTTCGCACCGGATCTCTTTTGTATTCCCTGCGTCTTATGACATCCCGAAATATCACGCCCAGCCTCTCGAGCGTAAGATCCCCCAGAAGCTGATCCAGATCAACCGGAGGCGTATATTCCTGCACCTCCGGCGGAAGATCCGCCTCTTTATAAAGAATCTGCTCCGTGCCGCCTTCCATTTCCCGAAGCTCCCCGGACAGGAATTTGTACATCTTGTGCTGAAGAAGCTGCTCCACCAGCTCCTGCCTCGGATCGCCTTCTTCCTCGTCCTCCGATTCCTTTGCGGGCAAAAGCATACGGCTCTTGATATCCAGAAGCGTGGCGGCCATTACAAGAAATTCGCTCATAACATTCAGATCCTGTTCCTGCATCTTACGGATATACTCCAAATATTGCCGCGTGATCTCCACGATCGGAATATCATAAATATCTATTTTATTTTTATCAATCAGATGTAAAAGCAGATCCAGCGGACCTTCAAATGCTTCCAGTTTGACAGAGATTGCCATACCTGTATCTTCCCCTTCAGTCAAGGCAGCGTCAAATCTACTACCTCAGTTAAACCGCATGATTTTTCTATTATAGTGTATTTGTCTGATTTTTACAAGCTCCAGCTTTTCATCGTCTTTTTGACGGCGGTTTCATAGGATAGTTTTTTTATAGTCTCCGACGCCAGAATCTTTACCGCCCCGATTTCTTCACCATTCAGATAATACCGGATCCTGCCAACCCCGGAATGCTTCGTAACCGGCGCTTTTACAGTCTCCGGAAGCTCGATCTTTTTTTCAATGCCGGAAAGATCCGCCCCCGAAAGATCCACATATGTGAAGTCGGAAGCCGCTTTCGCCGCCACGCGCTCTTTTTCTCCGCCCGATACGGTGATTCGGGTCTGATACCCGGACAGGTCATCCTGATATCTGTTTACCCTGGAAAAACCATAGTTCAAAAGCGCGATGGAATCCTTTACCCTTGTCTTGGAATCCGGTTCTGCCATGACCACGGCGATCAGATCCACGTCATTTTTGGTGGCGGTAGCTGAGAGGCAGAATTTTGCCTTTCCGGTAGAGCCTGTTTTCAGTCCGGTCGCATACTCATATTGGCGCAGCAGTTTGTTTGTATTGGACAGACCGAAGGTCTGCTCTCCCTTTTTCGTCTTGTGGATGATATCCTCCATCCATATTTTTGTATAGTCAAATATCTCCGGATGCCTGGTCGTAAGTTCGCGGCTCATAAGTGCGATATCTCTTGCGGTTGTCAGATGTCCGTCCGTATCCAGTCCGTTGCAGTTTTCAAATCGCGTATTCTCCATTCCAAGCCCCTTCGCACGTTCATTCATCTGTCCTACAAATGCTTCCTCGGTTCCCGATAGCATCTCCGCCATGGCAACGCACGCATCATTCGCCGACGCGACTGCAATACATTTGATCATGGTTTCCACGGTCTGTACCTCTCCGGGCTCCAGAAATACCTGCGACCCTCCCATGGAAGCTGCATACTCCGAGACTGTCACTTCGTCCGAAAGACGGATCTTTCCGTCTGAAATTGCATCAAAAACAAGCAGCAATGTCATAATTTTCGTGACGCTTGCAGGAGGAAGCTTCCGGTCTGCTTCCTTCTCATAGATTACCTTTCCGGTAGAGCTTTCCATGACGATCGCCGACGTTCCCTGTATTTCCGGGCCTTTTTTGCTGTCTTCGCCTGTTTTTTCCTGAGATTTTTCTGCTTCCGTTTCCTCTGCATATACTGAAAAAGCGTTGCATGATATGAGAGAAATACAAAGAAAAACAGCGGTTACAACTTGTAAGATCTTCTTCATATTTGATAGTTTCTCCCAAACCCCCGGTTTTATTAACACCATTATATGCAAAAAGAAGTCCGGTCATCACCGGACTTCCTGCAAAATCTTTTTATGCTCCTTTGGCAAATACTATTCTATCTGCATATGCTTCTCTTTTCGCATACACTTCTTCGATCGCCTCTTTCATGATCGCAATTGCCGTATCCACATCGCCCTTCGTAGCAATAAGCGGCGGGATCATACGGTTGATCTTATCTCCGATCGCTGTGATCAGAAGGTTTTTGTCAAGGCAGGCATGTTTTACTTCTACTGCCACATCCTCATCATATTCGCATCCGACCAGAAGTCCTTTTCCTCTTGCCTCAACTACATGAGGAAGCTTCGCAAGCTCCGCCTTAAAGTATTCACCTACCTCTTTTGCATTGCCGCTCAGATCCTTCTCAATATTTTCTGTAACCGCTGCAAGGGACGCCGCGCATGTTACACAGTTCCCTGCATATGTGGAACCATGGGAACCCATGGTAAACGCCTTTGCAACCTTTTCAACCGCACAGCAGGCTGCGATCGGCATTCCGCCGCCCATAGCTTTCGCCATGGAAACGATATCCGGCTTCACGCCATAATCCATATATGCCATAAGGCTTCCGGTTCTTCCCCATCCGGTCTGAACCTCATCAAACATCAGAAGTATTCCCTTCTCATCGCAGAACCTGCGAAGACCCGTCATAAATTCCTGTGTTGCCGGATAAACGCCGCCCTCAGCCTGAACAGGCTCGATCATGATACCGATCGTATTTTCATTGCAATGCGCTTTGAAATCCTCAAGGTTGTTGAACTCAGCATAGCAAAATCCAGGGAGCATCGGCTTGAATCCAAGCTGGCATCCATTGTCCGGCTGGCCTGTCGCCGCCATGGAACCGTATGTCCGTCCATGGAAACCATTCTTTGCCGTCACGATCTCATATCTGTTTGGACCAAAGTTGTCTGTTCCATATTTTCTTGCCATCTTGATCATACATTCATTTGCCTCTGTACCGGAGTTCTGGAAGAAAATCTTATCCATTCCGATCGATTCGCAGATCTTCTTTGCAAGAAGCGCCTGCGGGATCGTATACGGATAATTAAATGTATGCATAATATCGTCAAGCTGATCTTTTACAGCATCGATTACTTTCTTATTACAGTTTCCAACACTGTTTACAGCCACTCCACCGTAAAAATCAAGAAATGCATTTCCATTCTCATCATACAGATACATCCCATCTGCTGTCTCAGCAATGAAATCATATCGCTCATACGTCTCGATCATATATTTGTTTACGATGCCTTTCAATTCCTGTGCGGAATAGCCTGTGTCTTTAAGTTTCATTTTTGAAACCTCCTCCAAAAATTAATTCAAAATGGAAATAAAAAAAGCCACCCTGCCCAAAATCCATTGGGTTGGTGACTTCTTTGTCTCAACGATGTTGATTGTATACCACAGTCTATATTTTGTCAATATGTTTTCCGGAAAAATTTGCAATTTTTTCATTTCATCCTTCAAATTGCTTTAATTCTCTTCCAGCTCCATATCCGGATGCTGCTTGACATGATTGCCTACGATCTCGGAGACGTCGCTGATCGTAACAAAAGCAGAAACGTCCGCCCGATGGATGACCTGCCGGATCGCAGGAAGCTCGATTCTTGTCACAACGCAATAGAGGATGCATTTTTCTCCGGAAATCAGGCCGGAGCCTCTCATGATCGTACAGGTTCTTCCGAGATTCTTATAGATTTCATCCGCCATCCTTTTTCCGTCGTCTGTGATGATCATGACAGCCTTCGCCTGCTCCATTCCTTCCTCCACCATATCAATGATCTTAAAAGAGATAAAGTATGTAAGCAAGGAATACATTGCCCTGTCCCAGCCAAATAACAGTCCTGCCGCAGCATAGATGATAATGTTGATCACAAATACGACCTGACCTACCGACAAGCGGGTCTTCCTGCTGATCAGGAGAGCAACTGTCTCCGTGCCATCAAGGCATCCTCCGCCTTTCAGGACAAACCCGACTCCCGCGCCCAGAAGGGTGCCGCCGAAAACTACCGCCAGAAGCGGATCCTCCGTTGCATTTACAAATGGAGCAAATACGGTAAGCATGACGGAAAATACGATCATTGCATAGATTGCCGAAGCAAAAAATTTCCTGCCCAGATTTTTTGCGCCGATCACCAGGAACGGCATATTAAGAACAAAAGTAAGAATGCCAAGGGTGATCCCTGATAATTGGCTGATAATGATACTCACTCCGACCACGCCGCCGTCCAGGATCGTGGCAGGAACCAGAAATTCCTCCACAGCAAACGCAGCCATGACAGCTCCTGCCGTCAGATACAAAAAAGGAGCGATCATTTCTATAAAGGTTAATAGTTTCTTCATGCAATCACCTCTCTGTAAAAAAAGCGTAAGGGGTTATATTTAAAAAGCCTCTGGAAACATTATCCAGAGGCTCCACTGCACATATTAATTATATTTACGTTTTCTTGCAGCTTCAGATTTCTTTTTACGTTTTACGCTCGGTTTCTCGTAATGCTCTCTCTTACGAATCTCCTGCTGAATACCAGCTTTTGCGCAATTTCTTTTAAATCTGCGTAAAGCGCTGTCTAACGTCTCATTCTCTTTTACGATTACATTTGACATTGTCTCACACCTAACCTCCCCTCCAGTCCTATATTGTGCAAAATACGACTGTTCGGGTTATTTATTGCACTAAACCAAATTATACACACAAATGAACTCTACGTCAATATCATTTTTGATTTTTTCTGACAGGCGGAGGAACAATTTTTGATGATATTTAACCGAGCTGCTGTGCGAGGACTTCCCTTGCTTTGACCAGTGCGTCCGGGATGCCCGCCGGGTTTTTCCCTCCGGCCTGCGCCATGTTCGGACGTCCGCCTCCGCCGCCGCCAACGCATGCTGCGATACCCTTGATCAGGTTTCCTGCGTGTGCGCCTGCTTTCACTGCTCCGGCTGTAGCGGTTGCCATCAGACTGACCTTGCCGCTGTTATCGCTTGCGATCACAACAACGCCTTCCCCAAGCTTCTCCTTCAGCTGATCGCCGAGATCCCGCAGACCATTCATATCCACATCCTGCACCCGGATCGCGATGAGCTTCATGCCGTTCACATCCTGGACCTGATCCATGACGTCTCCCATGGATTCCTGCGCAAGCTTGCTCTTCAAGCTCTCGTTCTCGCTCAGTGCAGCCTTCAGTTCCGCCTGAAGATGGCTGATCTTATCCGTCAGATTGTTCGGGGAAGCCTTCAGAAGCTGCGCGGCTTTCTGCATTTTCTTCTCCAGATCGCTGTAATATTTCATAAGCCCCCTGGAGGTGATCGCTTCGATACGTCTTACGCCTGCTGCAACTCCCGACTCGGATACGATCTTGAATGCACCGATCGTATTAGTATTCGGCACATGCGTACCGCCGCAGAATTCCACAGAGTAATCGCCCATCATTACGACGCGGACAATCTCGCCGTACTTCTCTCCGAAAAGAGCCATCGCCCCGGTCTTTCTTGCCTCCGCGATCGGCATATTTTTGATCACAACCTCGTAGGAAGCCTCGATGCTTTCATTGACGATCTCTTCAACGCGGGCAATCTCATCCGCTGTCATTGCGGCAAAATGTGTAAAATCAAAGCGAAGCCTCTCGTCATTCACGCTGGAACCGGCCTGTTCAACATGATTGCCGAGCACCGTGCGCAGCGCTTTGTGAAGGAGGTGCGTGGCGCTGTGGTTTCTGGCGCAGAGCGCTCTTCTCTCCGGATCGACCTCAAGTGTAACCTTGTCGCCTTTCTTCAGCATACCGGATACCACGCATCCGACATGGCCGATCTTGCCTCCGAGAAGTTTGATCGTATCTTCCACCTGAAATTCGCCGTCCGCCGTGCGGATCATGCCATGGTCGGCCTCCTGTCCGCCGCTGGTAGCGTAAAACGGTGTCTGGTCGACAATGATCGTTCCCTTCTGCCCGTCGCTCAGTGCATCCACAACCTCATCCTCCGTAGTGAGAACGGAAATGACGGAATCCCAGGTCAGGTTGTCATATCCGACAAACTCGGAAGTAACGGATGGATCGATGGACTCGTATACAGTCACGTCGGCGCCCATGTAGTTTGTCGCCTTGCGCGCCTTGCGCGCGGTCTCCTTCTGCACCTTCATGGCGGCGGCGAAGCCATCCTCATCTACCGAATATCCCTTCTCTTCAAGGATCTCTTTTGTCAGATCCAAAGGAAATCCGTACGTATCATATAACCGGAACGCATCTTCCCCGCAAAGCTCTCTGCTTCCGGATTCTGCAAGATGTTTCTCCATCTCAGACAGGATTCCGAGTCCCTGGTCGATCGTCTTATTAAAGGCGTCCTCCTCTTTGCTGATCACATTGAAAATGAATTCCTTCTTCTCCTCCAGCTCCGGATATCCGTCTTTCGAACCGTCGATCACCGTCTGCGCCAGCTCTGTCAGGAATTTATCCTTGATGCCCAAAAGTCTTCCGTGACGGCATGCGCGTCTGAGCAGACGGCGGAGCACATAACCGCGTCCCTCGTTGGACGGCATGATCCCGTCTGAGATCATAAACGTCACAGAACGGATATGGTCTGTGATGACACGGATGGAGACGTCTTTGTCGCAGGATGCATGATACTGCGTATTGGCGATGCGGCATACATGTTCGCGCAGCGTCTTTACCGTATCCACGTCAAAAATGGAGTCCACCTCCTGTACGACAGAAGCAAGACGCTCAAGTCCCATACCTGTATCGATATTCTTCTGCTCAAGCTCCGTGTAATTCCCCTTGCCATCGTTGTCAAACTGTGTAAATACATTGTTCCAGACTTCCATATATCTGTCGCAGTCACAGCCAACCGTGCAGTCCGGCCTGCCGCAGCCGTATTTCTCCCCGCGGTCATAATAGATCTCCGAGCAGGGACCGCATGGGCCGGAGCCGTGCTCCCAGAAATTATCTTCCTTTCCAAAGCGGAAAATACGGTCTTTCTCTATCCCAATATCTTTATTCCAGATTTCAAACGCTTCCTCATCGTCAAGATAGATCGATGGATACAGCCTCTCCGGATCCAGCCCGACAACCTCTGTCAGAAACTCCCAGGACCACTCTAAGGATTCCTTCTTGAAATAATCTCCGAATGAGAAATTGCCGAGCATCTCAAAAAAAGTACCATGTCTTGCGGTCTTTCCGACATTATCGATATCGCCTGTACGGATACATTTCTGACAGGTTGTTACTCTCCTGCACGGCGGAATCTCCTGCCCTGTAAAATAAGGCTTTAAAGGCGCCATGCCTGCATTGATCAAGAGTAGACTGTTGTCATTATGCGGTACAAGGGAAAAGCTTTTCATTGAGAGATGCTGCTTGCTTTCAAAAAACTCAAGAAACATCTTTCTCAATTCATTGACACCATATTTCTGCATGATGATTTTCCTCCAAACTTGCGTAAAATTATTTTTATCACTAACGAGTTATTATATAGGACTGCACAAGACTTTGTCAATCAGGCGCAGAAAAAAAGCGGTCGTCTGCCGGCGCAGAAAAAAAGCTGCCGACCCGGCAAAGTCAACAGCCTTTCACTCTCTTGCTCATATACGATCTGTTCTATTGATTTGCAGCTTTCGCGTCTTTGTTGTCCCTGAGCTTCTTGCCAAGCTTAACGCCGCCGACAACTACAAACCCGAGAATAATCGCTTCGATAACCTGTGTAATAAACGTGCTGATAAACGCCATCTTTCGCACCTCCGAACTAATCTAATCTTAGTCTAGCACACCATTTCGGGGATGTAAAGGTTAAGTTCCCAATATTTTTTCAAACGCCGAAGCTCTGATTCCGGGCGTCTGTTTTCGCATATCCGCGCAAAATCACCTATGAGCTGATTCCGAAATGCTCCTGCGCATAATGCACAGACTGCATCGCATCCTTTCCATAGAAATCCGCCCCGATCATATCCGCATAGTCCTGATTGAGAACCGCGCCCCCTACCATGACCTTGCACTCCGGCGCCTTTTCATTGAGAAGCCGGATCGTCTCCTCCATGCTTGTCACGGTTGTGGTCATCAGCGCGCTGAGTCCCACAAGGGAAATATGCTGCTCCAGAACCGTTTCAACAATCTTTTCCGGAGGGACGTCCTTTCCAAGGTCGATCACCTGAAACTGGTAATTCTCCAAAAGCACCTTCACAATATTCTTGCCGATATCGTGGATATCGCCCTTGACAGTCGCAAGTACGATACTGTTCTTTGGCTTGCCGTCGTCCGCGCCTGTATCAAACGTACTTTTTAATACCCCAAATGCAAGCTTCGCTGCATCCGCCGACATCAATAGCTGCGGAAGGAACACCGTCCCCTTCTCAAATCCTTTCCCTACCGTGTCAAGGGCCGGGATCAGATATAGATCGATAATATCCAGAGCCGCCTGATCCTTTATCAGCTCTTTTGTCAGATTCTCCGCATCCTCTTTCAGTCCCTTTTCGATGGCCTGTTTCAGATCCAGCCTGCCGGAGGCTGCTGCAGATGCCGGAGGTTCTCCCTCCTGTTTCCTGTATTTCTCCACATAATGGCTGCAATTATCATCATATCCCATAAGCGCACAGTATGCATCGTAGGACTTCATCATATCCGCGGATTTTGGATTGATGATTCCTGCATCCAGACCGTTTCCAAGGGCCAGCGTATAGAAATTGGAATTGATGACCGGTCTTGACGGAAGTCCGAACGAAATATTGGACACTCCGAGAACCGTCTTCACTCCAAGCTTCTCCTTTACAAGCTTCAAAGCCTTCAGGGCGGTGACAGCGCCCTGCTTCTCAGAGCTGATCGTCATAGTAAGCACATCGATCACAATATCCTTCTTCTGAATACCATACTTTGCTGCTTCCCGTACGATCTTCTCCGCCACTTTCAGGCGTCCCTCAGCGGTCTGCGGGATGCCGCCCTCATCGATCGTAAGTCCCACGACAACGCCGCCATATCTGGCGATCAGCGGAAATACTTCGTCCATCGATGCCTGTTTCCCGTTGACAGAGTTGATCATCGGCTTGCCGTTGTAAATCCGCATCGCGCGGTTCATAGCGTCTGCATCAACCGTGTCGATCTGAAGCGGAATGCTTGTCACGCTCTGAATGCCAAAGATAACCTCCTCCATCATGGCTTTCTCATTGATATCCGGGAGTCCCACATTGACGTCGAGAATATGCGCGCCAAGCTCCTGCTGTTCCAATCCTTCCTTCAGAATATAGTCCAGATCATGTTCGATCAGAGCCTGCTTGAACCTTTTCTTTCCGGTAGGGTTAATCCTCTCCCCGATGATCACCGGTTTCTCATCCAGAACAACGGCACGGCCGTAGGAGGAAACGATCGTGTACGGTTTCTCCGTGATCTTCGGGACCGGAAGTCCGGAGCATTTCCCGTGCAAAGCGCGGATATGATCCGGGGTCGTGCCGCAGCAGCCGCCGATCACACACGCCCCCGCATCCACAAGTCCTGCCATACGCTCTGAAAATTCTTCGGGCCGAACATCGTAATATGTCTGTCCGTCCTTTTGCTGCGGGAGCCCCGCATTCGGCTTCAGGATCAGCGGGATCGAAGCGTATTTTGCCAGATCGCGGAAGATCGGATCCATCTGCTCCGGTCCAAGTCCGCAGTTCATCCCAAGGGCGTCCACACGCAGTCCCTCCAGCATCGACACAACCGAGAGCACGTCTCCGCCGGTCAGCAGCTTACCCTTCGTATCAAAGATTACTGTAGCGAAAACCGGAAGGTTCGTATTCTCCTTTGCCGCAAGCACGGCGGCTTTCAGTTCATAGGAATCGCTCATCGTCTCCACATGGATGAGATCCGCCCCCGCCTTCTCTCCGAGGATCGCAACCTCCTTAAACGCCTCGTACGCATCATCGAAAGACAGATCGCCGAGAGGCTTCAAAAGCTTCCCGGTAGGGCCGATATCCAGGGCTACATATCGTTCCTTTCCATCGGCAAAGCGCTTTCTCGCGAGATCTGCATTGGCGATCGCAGCATTCACAACATCCTCCAGCTTATATGCATCCCCTGGAAATTTGATCCGGTTTGCTCCAAACGTGTTGGATAAGACAATGTCGCTTCCGGAACGGTAGTATTTCTCATGAATCTCAACGATATCCCCGCTTCTGGTCAGATTCCAGATCTCCGGAAATTCTCCCGCGCCAAGGCCTTTTTCCTGCAAAAGAGTCCCCATACCGCCGTCCAGAAAAAGTATCTCTTTTCCAAGTCTATCCAGTAACATACTTAACATCTCCTGTATTCACAATCCAGCTTCTCGCAAACCTCGCATCCCTGCGCGTGACAATGCTCCTGCTTCCTGCTCATGCCGATCAGGGCCGTCACCGATTTCGTCGGCGTCATCATACAGCTCTCCGTGACCGTAAGTCCGATCAGTTTTGCCGTATTCAGCATTTTCACAAACGGCTTCTGAAATTCGATGGAAAAATCGCCATATCCTGGACTGAATCTTGGTCTCAGATAATAGCCGTCCTCCTTCACCTTATCCGCGATCAGCTGCTGGCACTCATCGCAGTATTCTTCCAGCATCGCCGCAGCGCACGACTGAAGTACGACTGCCTTTGACATGTCGGTGATAGAATAGCGACGGATCAGCACGTCCACGCCGCTTCCTAAGGTGGCCGCAAAAAAAACAACCTGATCACAGTCCTTTAAATTTTTCAAAAGAGATTTGCTCTCAATCCGGTTATTCTCAATTATAAGCATTTCGTCCTTCTGATGCAATGAAAAAATACGGTAGACAAAACGGGCGCGGGCTACAGATCCAAGCTCCGTGAAGGAATCCTGGATCTGCTGCATCGTCCTGTCGTCTACCGCATGCCTTCCATATCCCAGATAACGAATCGCTTCTTTCGTCCGTCTATCCATGGAAAATGTCCTCAATATATCTGTTGTTTATTTTTTCGTTGTTGTCTTTTTGGATGCTGTTTTCTTAGCCGTTGCCTTTTTGGCAGGAGCTTTCTTCTTAGAAGAAGCTTTCTTCGGAGCCTTCACAGCTTCCTCCTCTGGCGCTTCTGCCGGAGCAGCTTCTTCCGCCGCCGGAGCCGCCGTCTCTGCTGACGATTCCGCCGGAGCTGCCTCTGCTTCCGGCGCTTCTGCCGGCTCTTCCACCGGAGCTGCCTCTG
>CAZPXF010000018.1:0-28278 GCA_964590945.1 uncultured Lachnospiraceae bacterium
AATCAGAGAAGCCGTATTGAATGCTCTGGTACATCGGGATTATAGTATTCATACCGAGGGAATGCCGATCCAGATTTTAATGTTCGAAGACCGGATAGAAATTCACAATCCCGGTGGACTTTACGGGAGAATAAAAGTCGATCAGTTGGGAAAGGTACAACCTGATACTCGAAATCCGGTATTGGCGACTGCGTTGGAGGTTTTAAAGGTAACTGAGAATCGATATTCTGGTATTCCGACGATTCGACGAAAACTCGCAGAATATGGATTGCCAGAACCTCAATTTGCGGATGAACGAGGCAATTTTGTTGTACGATTTTTCAAGGAAAGGAAAGAGGAATATTCGGATGCAGCGGAATCCCAGGAGAATGAGTTGACGAAAAAGATTCTGTTGTTCTGTAAGACGCCGCATACCAGAAAGGAAATCTGTGAGTACCTCGGCTTGAAATCGGTATCGTATGTTATGAAAAAATATATTATGCCCCTTGTTCAGCAGGAAAAACTGCAAATGAGTATTCCTGAAAAACCACAAAGTCCAAAGCAGCTTTTTTTAACACGGGGAAACAGTGACTAATATCCGCATGCACCGCTTATTCGTAAGAGTAAGCGGTTTTTGATTGCCATGCACGCGCGGACATAGAGCTTTACAATGCAATCTTTTCCCGATACTTTATCCTTGTGCAGACCGGTGAATGCGTTTTACGATCCGCGGGGCAAATACAAGCGCCAGGATCATCTTTATACAGTCGCCCGGCAGATATGGGATTACTCCGACGGCAAGTCCCTGATAAAACGTCAGGTTTAGCTGCTTTGCAAGCCATACGGTTCCAAAAAGATAGCATACGGCAGTTCCCAGAATGATACCGATGCAGCAGGGAATCCCCTTTTGATTTGATTTCTCCGCAAAGATCCCGGCGATAATCGTGAGGAAGATGAAGCCGACGAGATAGCCACCGGTAGGTCCTGCGAGTTTGGCAACGCCTCCTGTAAATCCGGAAAAAACCGGAAGTCCTACAAAGCCGAGCAGCAGGTATACAATATAGCTGATGGTTGCAAATTTCCAGCCGAGAAGATAAATACTGAAATAAAGGACCAGATTCGTAAGCGAGATCGGCACCGGACTTACCGGGATCGGAATGGAAAACGGAGCCAGGATGCATGTGACGGCCGTGATCAGTGCGATCAAAACCATGTCCTTTGTTTTTAATCCGGAAGAAGACATGCCGGATGTCTGTACATTTGATGTCATAAGAAATCTCCTTTGTTGTCAATCATATTTGATATCGGATAACTCCGTACAATGAGTATAGTTAATAATTTCCGAAATGTCAACACGAAAATAAAATACGTTGACATTTCGAAGATACTTACAGGATCGCCATGCCGGTCAGCGATCCTGTAAGTATGGTTTACGGTATGAAATATTCCAGCACATACCGCTCGTATGCGTTTATGACGGTAGTTCCTTCGTGCGTGCAGACCCGCTTTTGGGCATAGCTGTAGGACAGATGCATATGTCCGTGCACAAAATACTTCGGGCGGAATTTCTTCAGAAGCCGGAGAAACGCGGCAAATCCCATATGCGGAAGATCCCCGCCGTCGTTGATGCCCTGTGCGGGCGCGTGGGTGACCAGTATATCCAGCCCTTTGTGCGGGAAAATGCGCCGCTGAAGCTTTAAGGATCGAAGGAGCATTTGCTTTTGCGTATATTGAAATTCGCCGGAGCGGTATCGCATGGAGCCGCCAAGGCCTGCAATCCGGATGCCTTCAAATTCATAGACGCGGCCGTCGATACAGATACAGCCTTCCGGCGGAGTTTTCAGATAGCAGTCGTCGTGATTGCCGTGTACATACAGCACCGGACCGGTGAAAAAGGTTGCCAGGAAAGAGAGGTACTGCGGGGGCAGATCCCCGCAGGAAATAATCAGGTCGATCCCCGCAAGCCTGGACTTATCAAAATAGTCCCATAATGCGCGGGAAGGTTTGTCGGAGACAAACAGTATCTTTACTTTTTTCATAGGATTGTCTCTGCGCCGGATGTTCTGGCCTTCGGCACGCCCTGAAGCTGTACGATCGGCCTTGCGTCGTCCACAAGGTCGTCCATCGTAGGAATAGACCCGATGACATTGTCGGCGAGCCAGTCCATGGTTACGATCTCTTCGGCAGTGATACTGTCGGTTGTGATATCCTTCCCGGCGGAGCTGCAGTGCACAAGGCCGTCCTGGGAATAAATCGTACCGGAAAATGGTTTGAACTCCCCGGAACAGATAGACTTTTTCAGCAGCTCGATCAGCTGAAGGGTACCGGATGGAAGGCGCTGGGAGCAGATGACGTCGACCATTTTCGAGGACATGCCCCACCAGTAATTGATCGATGCGTTTTTCTCCTTCGGAACCTCCTGCTTCCATGTGCCGTTCAGGATGCTTTTTACTGTTTTTTCATAGAAAATCCCCCAGTTCCACACAGGGACGGCAAGATTTACAAGCTCGCCGTTCTCGGAGGTATAGAGTCCGAATTTTGGCGAAGCCTTTACCGGCTTTATAAAATCATGGCCGGATATAAAGGAGATCCCGGCGTCCCGGATCTTTGGGCTGGATGCCTCCGGCTTCAGCTTCGACCATTCCAGATGGATCCGGATCTTTGGATTCACCATCTTGACGCCGAGAGCGAAAGCGTTGATATTTGCGATCATACCGTAGATCGGATAGTCGGCGATATAACCGATCCTGTCGGACTGCGCCATGATCCCGGCGACGACCCCGATCAGGAATTTCGCTTCGTATAACCTGCCGTAATAGGTTCTTAAATGCTTACAGCTTGTATTTACGGAGCAGTTGAGGATTTTTAATTTCGGATATTTTATCGCGTATTTGGCGCTTATATTCAAATGTTTAGGCGAGGTTGAAAAAATAACCGAATTTCCATCGGCGACGGCCTGTTCGAAGCAGCGCGCCTGCTCTTCCGGGGCGTCGGCTCCAAAATAAGAATGCGTGATCACTTCGCCTGCGAGAACCTCATCCAGATGTCCGCGCCCGAGTTCGTGCCCGTAGGTCCAGCTCGATGTCTCCGCTGTCTTTGAGTGGATAAACGCGACCTTCAGAGGCTCCGGGTTCAGCGGAAGGATGCGCTTGCTCAGGGATTTCTTCTTTGCGGCGTCGCTGGAATCCATGATAAGCTTTAGATCCGGCTTCTGCGGGTAGAGCACGAAATCATTCCAGATCTTTGCGATATCCTGCTGAAGCTCCGCATAGCTCTTCTCCTGAAGATCGGCGCAGCCATAGATCTTCAGGTAGACAAGAAAAGCATCGCCGGAGGTCAGGGAAAGCTTATTTCCGCCCTTTTTCTCAAAAACGTCCGTAAAGGTATTATATGCGGAACGGAAGGATTTCTTCTCCGTGTCGTCCCATACATGGTCCGGTTCAAAGCCAAGAAGCTTCGTGATCCCGGCATAGCTTCCGGGCTGGCTGAAGATCAGATAATTGATCGATGTTTTCTCATAAAAATCCAGAAATTCATAGTAAATCCTGTTCTCGAGGGAACCGTTCGGGGTCGGGATCAGGCGGATCACGTGCGCCGGAACCGTTACAGCGTCGCAGTATTTCAGGATGCTGACGCGCTTATTTCCCTCCAGGACAAAAAAGTAATTCATAAATTCATAGACCTTGATCGGATCATGGATACCTTCCTCTATATGCGTATCGTACAGCTTGCTCCACTTGGAAGCAAACTCAGAGTCCGGCGCAAGAAGCGGCATGAAATTACCGGCAAATGCATTCGTGCGTCCGGCGGTCTTTGTACCGACGATCTGATCCAGATGGATATCCATAAGTCCAAGCTGGACCTCGGAAGCGATATCCGTGCAGGACAGAATGCTATCCAGCGTCTGAAGGTACGGGAAAACCCCGTGGGAAGTGCGGTTGCGGAAGTCTTTCATTGCAAGCCTGCGGGCCTTTTCGTATACGTCCATACTCATAAGTCAGTCATTCCCCCATTCCTGTTGTCAAATCCATTATCGAAGCTGCGTATGCGGGGCGAGCCAGTTGTTCATATATGTCCGCATTGTCTGGTCAGGCTCCAGAAGAATACATGAGATCTGCTGGTTTACAGGCGCGACGACCGCATATACAGCGTCCGTACCGCTGCCGGAGGAGCAATCATATTTTTTTTCTATGCGCCCGGAAAGCGGAGAGACGGAATCCTTCCGTGTGACCGCCTCAACTTTCAGGATATCAAATTCCAGCAGGGATTTCCGGCGTGTTTTATTGTAGATGATATCGATCTGCAGTTCATGGTTCAGCAGGATATATTCATATTCCACCTTTAATCGCGGGAAAATGAAAAAGTACGCCGCCAGGGCAAGGCAGATTGCTGCAGGAAAGGCGAAGAATCCTATTATTGCAGGGCCGAAAAACAGGAATAGAACAATTACTGCAATTACGAGCACGCGGATGAGATAATCCGACGCCTTTGCTTTGCGCGCCACGAGCTGTTCATACATGAAGTCGTTCATGTCAATTACTCCTTTCAGATTCTAAATAACGCATGATCATAGAGGCAATTTTGAAATTCATTGCATCCTCGAACAGACGGAGATCCAGGCCGGTATTTTTTTCAATCTGTTCCAGACGGTAAATAAAGGTATTCCTGTGCATATGGAGCTGCCTTGCAGTCTCCGCGATGTTCAGGTTGTTCCGGAAAAAGACGTTTGCAGCATGGAGCAGATCGTCGTCAAGCGTATCAGGGATGGGATCTCCGAAAATCTCTTTCAGGTAATTTTCGCAGACAGTTACCGGCAGTCGGCAGATCAGCTGTCCGACGCCAAGGCGGGAGCAAGGATAGATGGTCTGTTCGAAATGGAACATATCACCGATTTTCAACGCCAGATCAACATCCTGAAACGCAGAGGGCACATCCTCCAGCGTCTCGATAAAGCGGCTGTAGGATATTTTCACGGATACCAGAGCTTCTGTATTGATGGTATCTGCTATCATACAGGCTGTCCGGTGAACCATATCCGGCGTCGTTCTCTTCTTCAGGGTCTGCAAAATGGCGACGTGGAGCTGGTCTGTCTGAATCAGATATGTTCTGGTCGCGGGCGGAAAGAGATTCCGGAGGATCTCCATCACAATTCCGTCGACCGGGGCGCGCGCTTTGAGGAAATAAAGAATCCTCCGCTCGTCCGGAACGATATGGAAACGCGCCGCCATATCGCGCACCTCATGTCCGGGGATGCGGCCATATATCAGCTCGTATAGAAAATAATTCCTGTCGTATTTATTCTTATATGCAGAGCACAGGAGATGAATCTGATCGGCAGCTGCATTCATCTCTTCGACGGTTTCCGCGTGTATATCCAGCGGCAGACCGACGATCCGCTTCAGGTCGTTTAAAGATTTTGTGAGTTCTGGAGTATATTCCATGATCCGTTCACCTCGCATGTCGTTTGATTGATTTCCTGTACATATTATACATTTAACAAAGGCTGTACGTAAAGTACAGCCTTTTTGAGTTGCCATTATTTCAAACCGGAACAGGATCAGTTTAAAATGGATTTCTCGGTCTCTTTGTCAAACAGATGGATCTTTTCCATATCCAGAGTGAACTTCGCATCGCTTCCGGATTTGAGGCTTGTGCTGGAACTTACGCGTGCGGTCATCTGTGTTCCTTCCATATCGAAGTACAGATAAACTTCAGCGCCAAGCAACTCATAGAACTTGATTTTGGTTTCGATGATAAGCCCAACCGGAGCGCCCGCGTCATCAGCCTCGTAGATATCCTCAGGACGAATACCGAGAATAACTGTCTTGCCGTTATAATTTCCATCGATCAGAGCCTGCTTCTTGGAAGAAGGAACTTCCATCTCGCTGTTTCCAACTTTCAGAGTAACGTTCTTGTTGGAAATCTTAACCTGAGCATCCATGAAGTTCATCTGAGGGGAACCAATGAATCCTGCCACAAAGAGATTCCCCGGATGATCGTAAAGGTTCTGCGGAGTATCAACCTGCTGCATGATACCATCTTTCATAACTACGATCCTTGTTCCAAGAGTCATAGCCTCTGTCTGGTCGTGCGTTACGTAGATAATTGTAGCGCCAAGGTTCTTATGGATCTTGGAGATCTCAATACGCATCTGCACTCTCAGCTTGGCGTCCAGATTGGAAAGAGGCTCGTCCATAAGGAATACCTTAGGATTACGAACAATTGCACGGCCCATAGCAACTCTCTGCCGCTGCCCGCCGGAAAGAGCGTTTGGCTTGCGGTCAAGGAGCTTTTCAAGATCCAGGATCTTGGCTGCCTCGCGAACCTTCTTGTCGATCTCATCCTTCGGCAGCTTGCGGAGCTTCAGGCTGAATGCCATGTTATCATATACTGTCATATGCGGATACAGAGCATAGTTCTGGAATACCATTGCGATATCACGATCCTTAGGCTCAATGTCATTCATCAGTTTGCCGTCGATCCGGAACTCTCCTTCGGAAATATCTTCCAGACCGGCGATCATACGAAGCGTTGTGGACTTGCCGCATCCGGACGGTCCGACGAAGATGATAAATTCCTTATCCGCAATCTCCAGATTGAAATCGGTTACTGCATGATAACCGTTCGGATAAATTTTCTGAATGCCCTTTAAAGATAAATTAGCCATTATAGCGTCCTCCTTATAGAATATAATATTGGTTTTATGGTTGAATAATTCATTGCTTTATTCGATTCTCCACAAGTTTAAATCAGAAGTGTCAAAGGAACAATACAACAAATGACTGAAAAAAAAGATAAAAGTATGGTTATTATGACAAAATCTTCTGTATCCGGGTCGTTTTGACGAAGAAACGGGCCGCTTTACAGTCATCTTTATCTTGTAGTGAGGCGCTGCTTTTTGATATAATGAATCTAATGTATGATAAACGAATGACATGACAATGTGGAGGAATTATGATCAAAGAGATTTATATCAATGGAAAATACCTGAATATCCCGATCTGTATTGGGAAAGAAGAGAAAAGGGTGGAGATTTTTCTGTTAAATAAAGAAAGTCCGGCGAAGATATTTGAGTTTCTTATTCCGATCGATGCAGAACAGGAAGAAGATTACAGCTTTACCTGGTATGCACAGATTCCGATGGCAGAGTTTGCCGGAAGGACGATCCGGGTGGAGGCGGAGATGACAGAGGCGTTTGCGGATGCGATCGTGACGGGCGACCGAAGGGAAGAAGGAGAACCGGAGCAGAAGAAGCCGCATATTCATTTTACTGCATGTAACGGATGGACGAACGATCCCAACGGACTGATCTATGATAATGGCGTATATCATCTTTACTTCCAGTACAATCCATTCAATATTGAGTGGAATAACATGACGTGGGGACATGCGGTGAGTGAGGATCTGCTCCACTGGAAACAATTGGATTCCGTCATGTTCCCGGATGAGAGCGGCGCGGTTTACTCCGGCTGTGCTATTGTTAATGAACGGGCGCTTCTTGGACTTCCGAAGGATGCTTATCTGTTTTATTATACGGCGGCAGGCGGCATTGACGACTGGAGCGGACATCTGGAATTCACGCAGAAGCTGGCGTACAGTCTGGATAAAGGGGAGACGCTTGTCAAGGTTCCGGAGCCGGTGGTTCCGACGATATACAGAGACAGCCGTGATCCGAAGGTGTACTGGCATGAGGAATCGAAAGGATATATCATGCTGCTCTGGCTGAAAGGAAATGATTTTGGGATTCTGCGGTCGGAGGATCTGAAAAACTGGGAGCTGACAGATGAGGTAACCCTTCCGGACGGATGGGAGTGTCCGGATCTACTGCGGCTTACAGCAGAAGATGGGGAAACCTGCTGGTTCTTCTGGTCGGCGGATGGGTTCTACTATAAGGGGGAATTCGACGGCTATCACTTTCGGCCGGACGGAACCAGGCAGCAGGCATATCTGAATGGCCTTCCGTATGCGGCGCAGACGTATTCCGGGGTTTGGGACCGTGTCATTTCAATACCATGGCTGCGCTTCAAAAATGATGGAAGAACATTTACCGGTTCCTATGGAATTCCGGTTGAATTGACTTGTCAAAGAACGCCGGATGGATTTATAATAGTGCAGAAACCTGTGCGTGAGCTGATGCGGTCTGCGCGTCGGATTACGGACGATCTCAGACCAGACGGGGATGGCGTTATCACGCATGAGATTGAGGGCGGCGGGAAAGCGCTGGCCATCCGGATAAAGATGATCGATGAGGTATCGGCATTTCTTCGCTGGAAGATCAATGGAAGCTGGATTCAATATAGCCCGGAGGACGGCAGATTTGCAGTGGATGCGGACGCCTTTCATGTGGATCATGGACAGAGGGAACTGCTGTTTTTGATCGACGACCGTATTTTGGAGGTATTTTTTAACGGGGGCGTTCAGATGGGAACATTTGAACTGCGCAATCCGGATATTTCTGTGGAAATGGCTGTCAGTGATGTACAGGAATATGATATTTATGAGATAGACTGATTTCGGGGCGCTCCGGGGAATATGTCGTATTACGGAGTTATCAGTTGCTCATAAATCATAAATGCGAAAGGGGAGAGCAAAGGTAATGGCAACCTTGAAGGATGTTGCGAAAGAGGCGGGACTGACAGTGACTACCGTCTCAAGGGTTCTTAATAATCGGGGGTATATCAGCGATGACGCCCGGGAGAGAGTAGCGGCTGCGATGAAGAAGCTGAATTACCGCCCGAACGAGCTGGCGCGTTCTCTTCAAAATAAGAGTTCCAATACAATCGGGGTGATCGTACCGCATATTCGTCATCCGTATTTTTCTGAGATGATCAGCCACCTGGAGAATCAGGCACATAAAAAAGGATATAAGATACTGCTGTGTAATTCGCAGGGAAGGACTGACCGGATGCTGGAATATGCGGAGATCTGCATCAGCAACCGTGTGACCGGCCTGATCCTGTTCAGCGGCACGGTAGATATGGATGTGTTTTCCAATCTGGACATTCCGGTTATTACACTGGAAAGGGGCGTTGATTCCGGAACGGCATCTGTAGATTGTGATAATATCCAGGGCGGCATGGAGGCGGCGGAGAAGCTGATCTCCTGCGGATGCAGGCATCTGCTGCATATTGGAAATCTTGAGAATGTCCCGATGCCGGCGGATCTTCGCACGGAGGGCTTTCGGAAGGTATGTGAAAAGTACGGGGTACCGTTCCTGGAGATCCGGACAGAAGTGGAACGTTTTGACGAGCTTAACTACGTGGATCTTCTGGAAAAGAACCTGCTGGAGTTCCCGGATATCGATGGTATTTTCGCCAACAGCGACATCATAGCGGCGCAGGCGATGCAGGTCTGCCGGAAGCTGAATATCCGTGTACCGGAGCAGATGAAGATCATAGGCTTTGACGATTCTATCATTGCGACAGTAACGGCTCCGCAGCTGACGTCGGTTCATCAGCCGATGAAGGAGATGGCAGAGTGCGCGGTCAACCTGCTTCATAATGCGGCGCTGGGGAAGATAGTGGCGAAACGTACGATCCTGCCGGTTCACCTGGTAGAACGCGAGACAACCTAAGAAGAAAAGCAGCCGGGACTTTGTTCCCGGCTGTAGTTTTTTCCGGAGCGGTTTCTTTATTCCCCGGTCAGCGCCCGAATCAGGGCAATACTGTCATCCAAGTGCTCCGTGTTCGATATCATGACCGCGTAGAGCGGCTCTTCTTCCCCCTCATCAGGCTGATTGTATGTATCTGCAAATTCTGTTCCACTGAGATTTACAGCATAACAGCCGTCGATTCCGTCGGCGGGATCCGTATTTCCGTCCTCATCGATCTGCAGATTCGCCGTGTTATAATCAAGCATTCCTTTTTCGGAAAGCGCTTCAAAAAGATCATCCGGCAGGGCCTCATCCAGCGCCATACATGCGTTGAGGGCGAGGAGATATTCATACATATCTGCGTTGCAGACTGCGACGTCCATACGCTGCGAGGAGACTGTGGTCATAACCTCCAGTTCATACATATAGTAATACTGATTGTCGTAATCGAATGGCTGATCCTGGTTCAGATCCACTGCGCCGGATCTGCCGTCCTTTTTTAATTCTTTTGTGAAATCGTTAAACCAGCGGCTGCAGTCGGATTCTGTATTCAATACAGCACAGATGCGCAGACGGCAGGGCTTCTGCCCTTCCCAAAGCATATGTGCAAAAATGCAGACGACAACAATCAGTGTGACAGCTATGACTGCAGGTAACTTGTAGTAGTCCCACAAGAACTGAAGTCTCTTCGTGCCGTGAAGTCTCTTCATTGTATTCCAGTCTCTTTTGAGTTCCTGTCTGAAGATAGAAGGGTCTTTTTTCTTTTTCATAGAGGGTCCTTTCTTATTTTCTTATAAAAGCCATGGATCGATATCGCCGTCCGTTCCGTTCGGGGTATCCTTTTCCTCCGCCGGAATCTCATCGTCTTCGATATAAGGCGCGGGAAGATATGGAGCCAGCACCGGAGCCAGAAGGGCCGTCACTGTCTCGGCGATCAGTCCGAAAGCGATAAAAATCAATCCGTGCAGGATGTGGCACAGCCATAAGCCCACGGCCAGTGTAAGGAGCATACCGATCGTCCGGACAAAGTGCCTGATGCATAATGTGAACGCCCAGATCAGGATCTCCGTGTTTTTGCGCTCGAATTTGGCAAGGATCGGAAATGCATATAATGCAATAGCAAGCCATACAATAAATATTATAATAAAGAAAAACAGGAAGAAGCTGAAAATACTTCCGCTGGACTTCCGGCAAAGGAAGATGTCAAAGGCCAGAAAGGCTCCGATCAGAGTCATGGGAATACCGAGCCGGATCCCCTGCCTGAAATTCTGCCGGAAGGACTTCCAGAAATCTCTGGAAGGATATCCGCCGTCGCCGCGTATAATTCCGAACAGGCTGTAAAACAAAGCGGTTGTCGCCGGGCCGGCCGTGAAAACTGGGATGCAGAAGATCAGCCACAACGTATTTAAAACAAACACATCAAACACTCTTCCCATAGCATTCCAAAAAGGATTGTCAGCTTTAAATAGTTTGTCCATAATGAGGAACTCCTTTCTCGGATTTAAGTTCATGAAAAACATTCTGCTTCGTATGGAAAGAATTGTACCAAATATACGCGAATAATGCAACAGTAAATATCAATGGTTTGACATACCGGACAAACTGGAAAATAAAGACTATTTTGCCAAAAAATATGTGAAAAATGAATAAAAAAGAAGGTTTTTAACTAAAAATAATCCGGGAAAATTTGGATACAACGCTGAAAATATGATAAACGATTGACATACGATGTTAACAGAGATATAATCGGATTGTAACAGAAGTGAATGATTTTCTTTTTATGGCAGGCACGCTAGCATCCTTGTTGAATAAAAAGAAATTCATTATACTGGAGTTGAAAACAGAGCGGACAGGTTCCGACTCAATAATTTAGAAGGAGGAGCTAAATTATGAAATTAAAAAAGGTTTTAGCAGCAGGCCTTGCGGCAGTTATGGTACTGTCTATGGCGGCATGCGGCAGCAACAGCGGAAGCAGTGATGAATCCACGGCATCCGGAGACGGAGTTTCTATCACAATCTTCAACTCAAAGAGTGAGATTCAGTCACAGTTTGAGGAGATGGCGACAGAGTACAGCGAAGCAACAGGGGTAAATGTAGAGGTTTACTACTCAAATGACACAGTAGCAGCTCACCTTGCTACAAAATATTCTGCAAATGATCCTTACACAATCTCCATGGTTGATGCAAAGGACGTTTACTCTCTCGGCGAGGAGCATGCAATCGATCTTTCCGATGAGGATTGGGTTGAAAACACAGATTATGCGATCAGCGTAAATGATCAGGTCATGGGATTCCCGGTTTGTATTGAGGCGCGCGGTGTTATTTACAACGCGGATGCGATCGAAGCCATTACAGGAGAGACCTTCGATCCTTCAACAGTTAAGACAACGGAGGAATTTGAGGCTCTTTGTGAGGAACTTGTCAAGGGAGGCATGGAGACGCCTACGGGTGTTATGAAAGAAGACTGGTCTCTGGCAGGACATTATCTTGCGCAGGTATATGAGGAGCAGGAGGATGTTGACGCATTTGTAGATTCCCTTTATGCAGGGGAAGCAGATCTTGCTGACAACGAAAAGTTCAACGCGCTTTATGATACCTTTGACGTACTTAAGAAATATAACTGTGAGGCGGCTTCTCCGATCGCAGCAGAGCGAGAGGTAATTGAGCAGAAGCTGGCTGAGGGTGAGATCGCGTTCATGTTCGGCGGAAACTGGGATTGGTCCGTGATCAACGCATACGATTACAGCGAGAACATGGGTATCATGCCTGTTCCGCAGACAACGGATGATGGATCAAATGAGAAGTTAGTAGGAGGCGGATCCAAATACTTCTTCATCGACTCTTCGGATAATACATCTGATGAGCAGCGTCAGGCGGCAAAAGATTTCCTGAACTGGCTCGTATCTGACGAGGATGGAAATGCATTCTTAACAGAGACATGTAACCTTGTTCCGGCATTCAATAACATTGAAGCGACCGGACTTGATCCACTGTCACTTTCCGTAAAAGATTACGCAGATGCGGGCTCGCTCATTGACAACTACAACTATCTTCCAGATGATCATTATTCTATTTGCGGTGCAGCTGTTCAGAAATATCTGGCAGGGCAGATCGACCGTGCAGGTCTGGCAAAAGAAATTGAAGATTACTGGAAAGGAACAACTCCAGTAGAGAAATAGAAATACTTGAAAGCGGCGCCTGGATGGGACGCATGTCCCATCGGGGCGTGATAAAAGAAGGGAGAATTTGAGAATGAATACAAACAGCATGTCCTACAAGAGTAAACAGTATGTTATGTTTGCCGGGATTTCTACCCTTGTTTTTGCAGCAGTAGTTATTGTACCATTCATCTATGGCCTGTATTTAACATTTACAAGCTGGGATGGAGTATCTAAGGAGAAACCTTTCGTTGGTCTTTTGAACTATGCAAATACGATACATGATACGGCTTACTGGGCTGCGCTGGGCAGAACGATTCTTTACTCCGTTATCGCGGTTATCCTTGTAAACGTGGTTGCGTTTATTCTTGCTTATCTGGTGACAAGCGGAGTAAAAGGCCAGAATTTCTTCCGTGCAGGTTTCTTTATTCCGAACCTGATCGGAGGTATTGTTCTTGGTTATATTTGGAAGTTCGTATTTAACCGGGCATTTGTAGCGCTTGGGACTTCCCTTTCAATTGGAGCATTATCTACTTCCTGGCTTGCGACAACCAATGGAGCGATGTTATGTATGATCATTGTTTCTGTATGGCAGTATGCAGGATATATGATGCTTATTTATGTAGCAGGCTTTATGAGCGTATCAAATGACGTTCTTGAGGCGGCGAAGATCGATGGATGTACAGATTTTCAGACGATCCTTCACATTTCCGTGCCTCTTATGGTTTCGTCGTTTGTACAGTGTCTGTTCCTTACGATTACAAGATGTTTCATGGTTTACGATGTGAACCTTTCCCTGACAAATGGAGAACCTTTTAACAGTTCTGTAATGGCTGCCATGCATGTGTATAATCAGGCGTTTACATACAAGAACTACGGTACAGGCCAGGCCGAGGCGCTGATCCTTTTCATCGTCTGCGCGGTTGTAGGTGTTCTTCAGGTTTATATTGGTAAGAAAGCGGAGGTGTCAGCGTAATGGATAAAAATGCACAGGCTGCCCGTAACAGAAAGATCAGACATGCACTGATGCTTGTCCTTCTGATAATTTTATTTATATGTTTTATCTTCCCGTTTATTCTCGTTGTTATCAATGTGTTTAAAACAAAGGCAGATATCACGTCAGCTCCGTTGTCTCTGATCGGTGAACACGGATTTACGCTGGAGAACTTCCCGGCGGCAATGGAGAAGATGAACTTCTGGCGCTCCTTTGGGAACTCCGCTTGTATCACGATCCTCTCAACTGTTTTTACTTTGCTCCTGTCTTCCATGACAGCATTTGTTATTGTACGTAATAAGTGGAAAGCAACAGCAGCATTGTTTGCGTTGATGATCGCATCCATGGTGATTCCTTTCCAGGTACTTATGATCCCGTTGGTATCTGTTTACGGCGGTATCCTTGGAGTACTGAGCCACCGGGCGACATTGATCTTCATGCATGTAGGATTTTCGCTTTCCATGGCGACATTCATGTTCCATGGGGCGATCAATACGAATGTGCCGATCGCTCTTGAGGAGGCGGCAACGATCGATGGGTGTACCCGCTGGCAGACATACTGGAAGGTCGTATTTCCACTGCTTAAGCCAACCGTTGCGACTGTGGCAATCATCGATGCAATGGCGTTCTGGAACGACTACCTGCTTCCAAGCCTTGTCCTTGCAAAGAAGGAGCTTTACACGATCCCGATTGCAACACAGGTATTCTATGGAACATACTCTACAGATATCGGTCTTGTAATGGCGGCTTTGCTGCTTGCTATGCTGCCGATCCTGATTTTGTATGTATTCCTGCAGCGGTACATCGTAGAAGGAGTTACTTCCGGAGCTGTAAAATAAATAAGGACGTTTTATACCTGGCCGTCCGTGCCAGATGCTAGCAGATGGGGCACAGACAGATAGCGTATAATTTTATGTTACTGCTTTCTTCGGTTGGGGAAAGCAGTAATTTGCATTTCAAAATACAGGGGTACAAATGCGCAGTATCCATACAGGATGAGTCAAATATCACAAATTGGGAGAACAGATATGAGTATAATTTTTGATGGCAGCAACAAAACATTTACCCTGCATACAGAGCATTCAACATACCAGATGCAGATCGACCGGTATGGATATCTTCTTCAGCTTTATTATGGCAGAAAGACAGAGGGATGTATGGACTATCTTCTGACATATGCGGACCGGGGATTTTCCGGTAATCCATACGACGCCGGAATGGACCGGACCTATTCCATGGACGTTCTTCCGCAGGAATTTCCATGTAAGGGAACCGGAGATTACAGGAATACGGCATGCATCATTAAAAATGCAGATGGTTCTCTGGCATGTAATCTGAGGTATCAGAAACATGTGATTCAAAAGGGAAAGTATGCTCTGGAGCATCTTCCGGCTGTTTACGCGGGGGAAAATGAAGCGGAGACATTGATCATTACAATGAAGGATGCGCTGACGGGAGTGGAGGCGCAGCTTTTGTATGGGGTGCTCCCGGATTGTGACGTCATAACCCGAAGTGTTATAATAAAGAATACTGGCGCCGGGAAAATCGTTCTCGAGAAGCTTCAAAGCGCATGTCTTGATCTGCTTGGGGGCGAATATGATCTGCTTACTTTCTATGGGAGGCATTTGATGGAGCGGCAGCTTCAGAGAGTCCGCGCAGCGCATGGCGCTATGAAGATCGGCAGCCGGAGAGGAATCTCCAGCCATCAGTATAATCCGATGCTCATTCTGGCTGATCATGATACCAATGAAGACGCGGGCGACTGCTACAGTATGAGCCTGGTTTACAGCGGCAATTTTCAGGCTGAGGTTGAGAAGGATCAATTTGACCAGATCAGGGCGTTGATGGGACTTCAGGAAGAGGGATTTTCTTATCCGCTTGCGCCGGGAGAATCATTTGCCGCGCCGGAAGTGATCCTGTCCTACAGTCAGGCAGGACTGAATAAACTTTCGCAGAATCTTCACCGCTGCATCCGCCTGCATATATGTCGTGGGAAATATAAAAATGCGGCTCGTCCAATTCTTATAAACAGCTGGGAAGCAGCGTATTTCGACTTTAACGGGGAAACGATCTATCAGCTTGCAGTGGAAGCAAAGAAGCTTGGGCTTGATATGGTTGTTATGGATGATGGATGGTTTGGAAAGCGAGGCGACGATCTCAGAGGGCTCGGCGACTGGACCGTGAATGAGGAGAAGCTTGGGGAGAGCCTGGGTCATCTGATTGAAAGAATCAATGATCTTGGCGTCAGATTTGGAATCTGGTTTGAGCCGGAAGGGATCAATGAGGACAGTCAGCTGTACAGGGAGCATCCGGACTGGGTGCTTGCGATACCGGAAAGAAATCCGGTCAGAGCCCGCTATCAGCTTGTATTGGATTTTTCGAGAAAAGACGTTGTGGATTATATGTTTGACCGGGTGTGCGAAGTGCTTGACCAGGGGAACATTGAATATTTGAAATGGGATATGAACCGGAGCCTTGAGGATGTGTTTTCGCGCACGGCGGACGACCAGGGAAAGGTCGCCTATGATTATACGATCGGGGTATATGATTTTCTGGAGCGGCTGCTGAGGAAATATCCGGATATTCTTCTGGAGGGCTGCAGCGGCGGAGGCGGGCGGTTTGACGCCGGAATGCTGTATTACACGCCGCAGATCTGGTGCAGTGATAACACAGATGCAGTCGAACGATTGAAGATTCAGTACGGGACATCGTTTGGCTATCCGGTTTCAGCGGTTGGTTCCCATGTATCGGCGGTGCCAAATCATCAGACAGGCAGGGTAACTGCCCTGGAGACCAGAGGCGTTGCCGCAATGTCGGGTACCTTTGGATATGAGCTGAATCCCGGAAAGCTTACGGAGGAAGAAGCCGCGGAAGTCAAGGATCAGATCGCCCGCTACAGAAGATTTGCGGATCTGATTCAAAAGGGACTGTATTTCCGCCTGACAAATCCATTTGAATGTGAAGCATGCGCATGGGAATTTGTTTCGGAGGATCGCTCAGAGGTTCTTTTGAATGTAGTCCAGCAGGATATTCATGGGAATATGCCGGTATGCTATATCCGGCTGAAGGGACTGCGCCGGGGGAGCATTTACCGGGACAGCGAAACCGGAAGGGAATATCCTTCCGACGCTCTCATGCAGAAAGGGATTCCGATGCCAATGAAAACTGGAGAATATAATGCATTTCAAATATATTTTGTTATTGTGTAGAAAACTATGGCAGAGTGGAGAGGGACAGGATCATGGCACAACAAAAAAAGAAAAGCAAAAAACAGGAGAAAACAAACGATCTGATTTTTTATAATAGAATGCAGCGCCACCATGACGAATTGAAGTGGCTGTATATGGAATTGTACAGAAATGAGTCCATGTTTTCGGAGCTGTGCGATAATCTTTATCGGTTTTACCAGGAACGGAAGCCGGATCTGAAGGCAATGGATCAGGAAAAAGAACAGGATCCGGACTGGTATAAGAAAAATGATATGCTCGGCATGATGTTTTACATCGACAATTTTGCCGGGAATATAAAGGGTGTGGAGACAAAGCTGGATTATCTTGAGAAGAGTAATGTGAATTATATCCATCTGATGCCGTTTCTGGATACGGTGGAAGGGAAATCGGACGGCGGATATGCAGTGGCTGATTTCCGTAAGGTCCGGGAGGATCTTGGAACGATGGACGATCTTGCTCATCTGACGGATGCATGTCATAAGAGGAAGATCAGCGTATGTATGGACTTTGTCATGAACCATACGTCTGAGGAGCATGAGTGGGCGAAACGCGCCCGCGCAGGCGAAGGCGAATACATGAGCCGTTATTTCTTCTTTGACAATCCGGTTATCCCGGAGCAGTTTGAGAAGACGGTTCCGCAGGTGTTTCCGACGTCGGCGCCGGGGAATTTCACGTGGCTCCCCGATTGCGGACACTATGTTATGACCACATTCTATCCTTACCAGTGGGATCTGAATTACGGCAATCCGCGCGTATTCAACGAGATGATGTACAATTTTCTGTATCTTGCGAATAAAGGAATTGATATTATCCGGATCGATGCTGTACCATATATCTGGAAGGAACTGGGGACGCAGTGCAGAAACCTTGGCCGTGTACATACGATCGTGCGGCTTATGCGAATGATCGGGGAAATCGTGTGTCCGAGCGTTATTCTGCTCGGCGAGGTTGTCATGGAACCGGAAAAGGTAGTGCCGTATTTCGGCACGGTGGAAAAGCCGGAGTGCCATATGCTCTACAATGTAACGACGATGGCAACGACGTGGCATACCGTTGCGACGAGAGACGTCCGGCTTCTAAAGAAGCAGCTTGATATTGTAAATGCGCTCCCGAAGAACTATGTGTTCCTGAACTACCTCCGCTGCCATGATGACATTGGATGGGGCCTTGATTACGGCGGACTGATGAGCATGGGGATCGGCGAGGTTTCGCACAAGCAGTACCTGAACGATTATTTCCGGGGGTATGCCGGGGGAAGCAACAGCAGGGGCGAGCTGTACAATGCGGATCCGGTCACAAAGGATGCAAGATTCTGTGCGACAACCGCCTCTATGTGCGGCATTGAAAAAGCCGGATTCGAGGGTGATGAGGCTGCAATGGAGAGAGCGATCCAGTTGGATGTCATGCTGCATGCTTATATGTTTATGCAGTCGGGCATCCCGGTGCTTTACAGCGGCGATGAGATCGGTCAGGTGAACGATTATACATACAAAGAGGATCCCAATAAGGCAGCCGATTCCCGTTATATCCACAGAGGAAAGATGCGGTGGGATCTGGCGGAAAATATTGAGGATGAGACGACTGTTGAGGGAAGGATTTTCCAGGGGCTTTGCAAGCTGGAACAAATACGCAAATCAGAGAAGATATTTATGACGAACGCGGATACATGGACAGTGGAGACGTGGGATCCAGGCGTTCTGTGTATCGGAAGATATTATGATGGAGATAAGATGTTTGGCCTTTTCAATTTCAGCGAATTTGACAAGACGGCATGGATCAATGAGACGGACGGAGAGTATGTCGATCTGATCGGGGGACAGAAAATGCGGGCTTGCGGCGTTAACATTCCTGCATATGGATTTTATTATTTAAAGAAGATAAATGAATAATTATACTGGAGGATTATAGGAATGAAAAAATATGATATCACAGCGCTCGGAGAATTACTGATCGATTTTACGGAGAATGGGATTACGCCTCAGGGGAATCCGCTTCTCGAGGCGAACCCGGGAGGCGCCCCGTGCAATGTGCTTTCGATGTTGAAGCGTCTTGGACATGAGGTTGCATTTATCGGCAAGATTGGCGACGATATGTTTGGAACGCAGCTTGAGAACGCTCTTTTGGAGGTTGGAATTGACACGGCGGGGCTGAAAAAGGATGCGGAGGTTCACACGACGCTGGCTTTTGTGCATACGCTTGAGGGAGGAGACCGGGAATTTTCCTTCTACCGCAGGCCGGGTGCAGACATGATGCTGAGAGAAGACGAGCTGGACGAGGAAATGATCAGGAACAGCCGGATCTTCCATTTTGGTTCGCTTTCCATGACCGATGAGCCATGCAGGTCAGCCACAAAGAGGGCGGTTGCGGTTGCAGAAGAAGCAGGAATCCTCCGTTCCTTCGATCCGAATTTAAGAGAACCGCTGTGGGGATCTCTGGATGAGGCGCACGATGAGATCGACTATGGGATGCGTCATTGCGATATTCTGAAGATTTCTGACAATGAGATCATCTGGTTTACCGGGGAGGGTGACTTTGATAAGGGGATCCGGATCCTGCAGGAAACCTACCATATTCCGCTGATCCTTCTTTCAATGGGGCCAGGCGGAAGCCGCGCGTACACGAAAGATCTTCGCGTGGAGGTTCCGGCGGTTCTTCAGGAAAATACGATCGAGACGACCGGGGCGGGCGATACCTTCGGCGCATGTATTCTTCATTATGTCCTGGAGAATGGCTGGAAGGAATACGGCGAGGATGATCTGAAGACTATGCTGGCGTTTGCAAACGCCGCAGCGTCCATCGTGACCACGAGAAAAGGCGCGCTCCGTGTGATGCCGGCAAAGGAAGAAGTCGAGGCGATGCTTTCATACAGCGAATAATAAGATAAATCCGGGCATTGCAAAATCATCCTGTCAGATGATGGAGCAATGCCCGCGTTCCATTCATAGAAAAATCAAGGAAAAAATTCCCGGTTCCGCGCGCCGGAATGAATTCCATCATAAATGAATTCGTGCAAATCCACTCTTTAAAAATTCTTTATTTCCATGTATACTAAAACCAACTATGAGATCAATGATCCGGCGATCCGCCGGATGGCAGGAGTTTCCATGCAAGAAGAATTTCGTATGACACATGACATTGTAGACGATCATGGCGCAAGAATGCAGAACCTGATGAAATATTATCCTTTCTTTGTGCTGTCGCAGACAACCTTCGCACAATACCAGGACGGCAGATACGGCCAATTGGATATGGCGTATATCACTATGGCAGTTCTGCGTTTTTTTATTGAGGAAAATAATTTCAAAGAGCGCGACGTAAGGTATTCGGATTATGCGGATTTTCTGCGCGCGCTTTTAAAAAGGGATTTCTCCCTTGTCCTTGCGGAGGATGAGGAGAAGGACCTTTTTTCCTGTATTTTTGATAAATTGAGGAACGACGGAAGACCGTTCGAGTTCCGGTATTTCGATCCTGTAGATAAAAAGCGCAGGACGATCCGTATGAGGCTGATCGACAGCCGACTTGAGGACGGGCAGGTGCTCTATTCGATCACGCCGGACGCGGTAAGCTTTTATCTGGATACGAAGGAAGTGCAGGATGAGAGTACGATCAGTGTCGAGCAGCTTCTTCTTGAAAAGCTGATCCGTTCCAGCAATTTTCGCGGTGGCGCCGAGGTCGTGCGCCGAATCAACAGTGAAGTCAGCAAATTAAAATACAGAAAGAACGAGGTTCTGAATCTTCTGAGCATGGACGTATTTGAGGGCATGCAGGCGTATGAGAACTTCCAGAAGACAGGCATCCGGTGGTTTGACGAGGAGCAGAAGCTGTTTCGCAAGAACATGGAGCTGATCCGAAAGGCGCTGGAGCGTGCGGAGGCCGATGAGAGAAAGGGAGATTATGACAGCGGCTATTACCAGTCGATCCGTGAGCTGTATTCTCTGGATGTGGAGCTGAAAAGGGCGATGACGCGCCATGCGGAGCTTCTTTCGGAGTGCACGGATCTGCAGAAGAAAGCGGATCAGATCGTACATAAGGCAAAGATCGGCTCTCTTAGAAGCTCCTTCGATTTCCAGGCGGCGCTCCGGCGGTGCATGGAGAGCGACCGGGCGGATCTTCTTGGCGCGCTGGTATTTCCGATTCTGAAGCTGAATGCGAAAAAGACGTTCCAGATGCGGCGGCTGGATGATATGCTGACCTGGCGGGAGGAAGAGCGCGAGATGTCGGAAAAGGTCGGGGAAGGAAAGGAAGAAGTTTATCTCTATGAGGACGAGATCGAGGAGGAACGCATTTCCCACAATTACGGGCTGTTCCTAAGAGCGCTGTTTGACGAGCTTCTTGAAAAAAGTTTTCTGGAGCTGGAGGAATACATCCGGGTTTTGGAGGCAAAGCTTGGAAATATAAGGAAAAATGCAGATTTCTACAGCTTCCTTGTCCTGTTGAATCTGAAAAGCAGATACGTGATCCGGGAGGTATTGAAGAAGCCGGATACATTTTTAGAAGAAATCCTGTGTGACTGCTGTAAGAACGAGGAGTCATGGGAGAAATATCTGGAACTGGATTTTTGCGTCATACCGGATGCGGCGGGCGGGGAGCTTTCGCTGGCTGACGATATGTCCGTGACCCGTATGACGTTTTGCTGCAGGGATGCAGATATCAGGAAGCAGGAGGTGAGCTTAGATGGACAACCGCAGTCTTGACCGGGCGCTGGATGTGATGACCGGTCTGCTGAATGGAGAAGAGATACGGGGCGATAAAGGCGGCAATATCGCTCTTTATGAAGAGTATATGAATAATCCGGAGGTTTACCAGATCGTCCGGCAGATGGTAAAGAAGATGAATCTGAATCTGTACGAGTACGGCGGAGGACTGTATCTGACGGCGGGGGACAATAACCGGGTGTTTGGCTATACCAATGAAGAGCTGAGGAAGCTTTTGGGCGTTCGTCTGAACCGGGAGCTGTTCCTGTGCTATTTTATCATTTATATTGTGATGACCCGGTTTTATACGGATTCCGGCACATATAACTTTGTGGAGTATATCAAGGCGGACGATGTGATACAGGGAGTGACAGAGGCGCTTTCGTATGTGACGGCAAGCCTCCATGTGCTTGTGGATGACGAGGTTTCCGAGGAGAGCTTTCAGATGATGGCAAGGATCTGGGGAGATATGCCGGTCATGTCGGGCGACGACCAGTTATCCTTACGCTCCTCCAGAAATTCGCAGGCGGGATATGTCAAGAGGGTTCTCAACTTCCTCGTGGAGCAGGAGCTTCTGATAGAAGCCGACGGGCGGTATTATCCGAAAGACCGCCTGAGGGCAGTGACAGAAAATTATTTTGAAGAATATAAAGGGAAGCTGTATCGGATCTTGAGCCGTCAGACGGACAGAAAGGAGGAAGCCGGCAATGCCATATATAAACAGGATACGGGTGAATAATGTTAAATACAATTTCGGCACTCAGTATTATGATGATTTTATTATGCGTCTGTCCGGGAAAAATACGATCTACGATCTGGCGAACGGCGGCGGCAAGAGCGTGCTCCTTCTGCTGCTGATGCAGAATATGATCCCGAACTGTACTCTGGACGAGAAGCAGCCAATCGAGAAGCTGTTCCGCCCGGAGTGCGGGAACACAGTGATCCATTCCATGATCGAATGGCAGCTCAATAAAAACAATATCGTCCACGGACTCCGCTATATGACGACCGGGTTCTGCGCGAGAAAAGCGCGCGAGGGAGCAAAGGAGGAGCGGACGAACCGGGAGACGGCGGCGGTGGAATATTTTAACTATGTTATTTTCTACCGGAATTTTAACGACAACGACCTGAAAAATCTGCCGCTTGTAAATGGCAGGGAGCGCGTGACCTATCAGGGACTCAAAGCGTACCTGCGGGAGCTTGGCAGGAAAAATAACGGCCTGGAAGTGCATATTTTCGAGCGGAAGGGCGATTACCAGCGGTTTGTCGCGCAGTACGGCATTTACGAGAGCGAGTGGGAGATCATCCGCGGGATCAATAAGACGGAGGGACATGTCCGTACGTATTTCGAGACGAACTACCGGACGACGAGAAAGGTTGTCGAGGATCTTCTGATCGAGGAGATCATTCAGAAATCCTTCTATATGAAATCTGAGGGCGAGGGGCAGCAGGAGAACATGGCGAACGTCCTTTTGGATATCAAGGACAAGCTGGCGGAGCTTTCAAAGAAGAAGAGCGAGATCGCCGGATTTACAAGGCAGGAGGAAGCGCTTACAAGCTTTATCGCACGGATCCGTAAGCTCCAGAATATGTATCAGGACAAGAGCGATCTGGAAAACAGTATTGTAAGGGCGTTCAACACGAGCATCCGGGAGAAGGCCGGGAAGGAAAATGAAAAGGAGGAGCTTCTCCATACGCAGGAGTTTATGAAGAATAAGGCGCGCGAGATCAGCAGAAATATCGATACGGCGCTTGTGCAGTCGGAGGAAGTGATTCTTGCATCCATGGAGGCTGACCGGAAGGACGTGAAGGAGAAGCTGGAGGCATTTCAGAAATCGGCCGGGGAAGCGGAAAAGAACCTGAATTTTCTGGAGAGCGCGAATCATTACCTGGACTATCTGGAGATTAAGCGCCAGCGCGGCGAGAACCGGATCGCGATGGAGCATATGCAGGATAATGAGGAGGAGCTTTTGCAGGCGCTGAAAACTCTGGCGGGACAGGTTCGCGCAAAGCTGGATGAGCGGACGAAGGAACTTGGCGCGGCAAAGGAGGAGCTGCGAAAAGAAGAGGAAGCGCAGAGCCTTACTCTTGAACAGGAAAGAAACGCCCTTAGAAAAGCGGAGATCGCCCTTGCGGTAGCGGAAAATACGGGGAAGGGGCTGGAAGAAAAGGAAGCGGCGCTTCAAAAAGAGCTCCAGATCTATGAGGCGCGTCTGGGAGTGCTTGTGTTCACAGGCGATGAGGAGGCGTACCAGAAGGACGAGGATCGGAACAAAGAGAACGGGGAGCGCCTGGAAAAGCTTTTCAAGGAGCAGACAGGACTCCATGACCGCCTTACGAATATCCGTATGCGGCTGTCCGGGATCAAATATGAGCGCGAAAAGGAGACGGACGCGCTGGAAAATGTACAGGCGTTCCTGAAGGAATACCAGAGCCGGAAATCGCGGGCGGATGGCTGGAAGGATATTTATCAGGCAAAGACGCTGGAGAATCTGGAAACGCAGATCATGCAGGCGCTGTGCAGATGCGACCGGAAGCTTTCCCAAAATGGGGAACGTACCGAGGAGCTTCGGATGCTTTTGCATCGGATGAACAGCGGACATATGGTTTTGCAGCCGGAGGGCATCACAGAGCTGAAGGAGTGGCTGGAACGCCATTATCCGGGGGCGGCGGTTACCGGAATCGAGTATCTGGAAAGCCTGGCTCCGGAAGATGCAGAAGCAGCGCTCGGTATGCACCCGCTGCTCCCTTACAGTATTCTGATCCAGAAATACTATGAGGAGATCACCGGAGATCCGTATCTGAAAGAGACAAAATTTGCGGACTATGCGATCCCGCTTATCGACGCGGAATGTATCAGCGGGCAGAAGATCTTATTCTATCCGTCGGAAATGGATTTTGCGGCGTACAGAAATCCTTCCTTTTATAATGAAGCGTCGCAGAAAAAAGAGAAGCAGGCAGTGGAGGATGCGATAGAGGCTTTATCCGTGGAACAGGCGAAGCTTCGTGAAAACAAGGCGGTTCTTGCACATGATCTGAGAGAGGTCGTCGTATTTCTTGAAGAATACCAGATGCGCTCGGAGGAAGCGCGCGCGCGGCACGAGACTGTGCGCGGCAGTCTGAAACGTCTGGATCAGGAGGAAGAGCAGCTTCTTTTGGAAATGGGGGAGAAAAAAGAGCGTCTCGGGACTGTGGAGCTGAGCATCTCGGAGCTGCGGGAGGAATGCGAACGGATCGGACGGCGCAGGAAGAACTTTGAAGCGGCCCTTGGACTTCAGAAGGAGATCGCCGCGCTCCATCAGGATAAAAAAGAAAAAGAGATGGAGATACAGGATTTCAAAGAGGACGTACGGATGAGCCGGGAGGCGGCCAAGGCGGAGGAAAAGGCTCTTGCAGATATAGAAAAACGCCTGCAAAATACAGATGACCAGCGAAAGAAACTTCTGGAAAACTGGGAGAAAAACTATCAGCGGTATTTTGAGGAAGGGCCGATAAAAGAAAGCACGCTTTCCTTTGCAGAGCTGGATTCAGAGTTTCAGGGAAAAAGAGCGGCATTTGAGCAGCGTAATTCGGATTTTGAAGATAAAAAGAAGCTGGATGAGAGCTATCAGGCCTCTATGGATAAGGAACTTGAGCTGATCCATTACCGGGGATGTTCGGAGCAGGAGCTTTGGAACATGCATGAGCAGCAGCTTCTTTCGCGGACGGAAAAGGAGATACTTGCATCCGGCAGACAGAAGCTTCTTGAGCAGCAGGCCATGATCGCAGCGCTGCAGAAAAGTCTGGAGGAGAAGAACAGCCTTATCTACAGAAGGGAAGGAAGCATTTCCCACGGGAAACGCCTTGTGACGGAGCGTTACGGTTCCTATGAGCCGACAGCGGCGGATCCTTCCAGATTATCCGAATTTGTAAAGGAAAATAAATATGCGCTGGAGCAGCTCGACAGGCAGCGAAGCGAAGGGGAAGAGAAGCTGAAAAAGCTGGAGAAGGAGCTGTTTTCCCTGGATACGCTCCGGCAGGATCTGGAGCGGATGATGAATGCGGCGGGATTTCAGAGGCATGACAGAACCGACGTGCTGGAAAAAGGCATTTCGCTGAGGGAAGAAAGCGACAGGCTCCGCGACCGGTACGACTCGATCCGGAAGGAGGAGGCAGACCGCAGGGAGGAGTATGAGCGGGACAAATCACTTCTGGCGGATACGCTGACGGAGCTTGGGGCGTTTGATCTTGCAGGCGAGGTGAAAAATCAGCTTGCGGCGCCGGGCAGCAGCGAGGAGATGCAGGAGCAGATCGACGGACTCAATGAAACGATCCGGTGCATCCGGCTTGAGAAGGAGAATGTGAGCCGGGGAATCGAGGATATGAACCGGATCAAGGAGAATTTTGAGAGCCAGTGCCTGCAGATCTGCCTGAATATGAAGGCGGAGCTGGACCGTCTGCCGAAGCTGTCAAAGATCCGTCTGGACGACAGGCTGACGCCGATCATTACCTTACATATCCCGTACCGGAAGGAAGAAGAATTTCAGGCCGCGATGGAGGGATATATTGATGAGACGGTGAAGAACGCTGATACATTTGCGACATCGGAGGAGCGCCTGAAATATATCCGGATGCGCCTGACGTGGAAACATTTATTCTCGGTTATCGTGACAGATATGGATAATATCCGGCTGTGCCTTTACAAGAGAGAACGCATCCGCGAGCAGAGCCGGTATCTGAAATATGAAGAGGCCGTCGGAAGCACCGGGCAGTCGCAGGGGATTTACATCCAGTTTCTGATCGCGGTGATCCATTACATCAGCAGTCTGAACAGCCGCGACGCAGACCCGAAGGAGCTGAAAAAGGTTATTTTTATAGACAATCCATTTGGAGCGGCAAAGGATATTTACATCTGGGAACCGATCTTTCAGCTTCTGAAAAACAACCATGTCCAGCTCGTCGTTCCGGCGAGGGGAACGACGCCTGCGATCACGGGGCGGTTCGAGGTAAATTATATCCTCGGGCAGAAGCAGATCGACGGGCGGCAGCAGACGGTGGTTGTCGGTTTCCGCAGCCAGACCGATGAAAAAGAACTGGAATATTCGCGACTTTCTTTCGAACAGGAAGTGTTGAAGTTTTGACATCTGAGGTTAGCTGTGATACACTGAAACGTATGAATATAGAATATGGTTATAATTAACAGAGGTGAATCCATGGATAAACATGAATATCAGGAATACACGGAACAGCTACTCCAGGCGGCCAGAGAGGGCAACTACGAACAGGCTGCCATGATTGCTGACAGGCTGCCATGGGAAAAATGCAGAAATGCTGAGACACTCTGCAGGATCGCGCACATTTACGAATGTACAGATCAGTATGAAAAGAGCCAGAGAATGCTGTTTATCGCATATAATCTGGACAGCACAAGCAAGGTTATCGTTTACCGGCTGGGACTTTTGGCCGTAAAGATGGGGAAATATATAGAAGCTGAGAACTGCTATGAGGAATTTGTTTCTCTTGCACCGAAGGATCCAAACAGATACATTTTAAAATACAGACTCCTTCAGGCAAGGCACGCGCCGATCCAGGAGAGGATCGCGGTACTGGAAGCGTTTAAAAGTGCGGAATATCTGGAAGAATGGGGATATGAGCTGGCGCTTCTTTACCATGAAGCGGGCATGGATGCGGAATGTGTTGAGGAATGTGACGATCTGATACTTTGGTTCAGCGAGAGCGAGTATGCTTATAAAGCGATGGAGCTGAAGAGCCAGTATAAGCCGCTCTCGGATATGCAGATCGAGCGGTACAGTAATAAATTCGGAGACACAGGAAGCCTGATGGGGACATATTCCGGGGATTCTGCGATGGCAGGATTCTGGGAGGAAGAGGAACCGGACGCCCGGGCGATGGGGGATACGGCTCCGCCGGAGGGCGATGCCGGTGCGGATTCCGCGCCGGGGGAGGACGGAGCCTTTGCAGAGCCGGAGAGCAGGGTGCTTCCGCAGGAGCCGGAGTTTAACGAGCATTTGGAGGCCGAAGAAGCGGAATTAATTTCTGTAGTAGAGGAAAACAGGGCGGAATGGAAAAGTGTGACGGGTAATATCGTTGCAGAGCATGATATAGTATTGGAGGAATCAGAAGTGGGAATATCAGAAGACCAGAAATTAGCGGACAGTTTGAAGATTGATGAAATTCTGAACGAATGGGACCAGAAGCAGAGCGTCCTTGACGAACCATCCGGGGAAGAACCGGAAGCGGCTGAAGAATCAACGTTGGAATCCGAACTTGACTCGATCATATCGGATGAAGTGAAGCAATTGATGGCTGAATTGGAAGCCGGACTTGACAGCGAGGTCATCAGCGGAGCTATTTCCCTGAGTGAAGAGGAAAAGAAGATCGAAGAAGAGCGGAAGATCGAGGAGAAGGCTGCACAGGAGAAGCCGGAGACTGTTCCTGCTGCTGAGGAAGAGCCAAAGGAGGAAATCATAGAAGAATTTGAGGGAGCGCTCGAAGAAGACCCTGAGAAGTCGGGGGACTTTGACAGTGTGTTCAAAGCAGCCGCGGACTTTGAAGAGGACAGCGAGCCTGAGGAAGCCGGAGACTTCGAGGAAGTCGGCGGGTTTGAGGAAGCCGGAGACTTCGAGGAGGA
>CAZPXF010000018.1:28378-29572 GCA_964590945.1 uncultured Lachnospiraceae bacterium
TTGAGGAAGCCGGAGACTTCGAGGAGGATGGCGAACCTGAAGAGACCGGAGATTCCCTTCCGGAGGAAGCCCTGGATTTTTCGGATACAGAGGATGAGAAAGAGCCGTCGGATGAGGATGATGATATTCCGAAGAGACGGACAGGCAAGGTTCCGAAGATTACAACGATTCTGGATGAGCTGGAGGAAAAGAAAGAAAAGAAAACAAAGAAACCGGCGCACCAGGAAGAGCCTGAGAAGGATATCACGGAGGAACCGACGATTCAGATCAAGAAGCCGGTACCGCAGGATACCGGATTTATCATTGAAGCAAGATACGATCTGGATGCTACATCTGAGATTGGAACAAAGGTTGGACTGAACGAAGAGCAGACAAAGATCTTCTCCTATTTTGTGCCTGTCCGCGGCATGAGCGAGCAGATCGTTGAAGTGCTGAATCACGACAGGTATTGCCGTGGACGGGCCGGGTCGTCCCGTACCGGAAATATCCTTATCATAGGCCATAAAGGAAGCGGGAAGACCGTGCTGGCAGTAGATTTGATCAAAGCGATCCAGAAGCAGCGCCAGACGAAGAGCGGAAAGGTTGCGATCGTGAACGCCGCATCCCTGAATAAAAAGAACATCCCGGACATTTTCCTGAAGCTGAAAAAAGGCGCGCTGATCATTGAGCAGGCGGGCAAGCTTCATCCAAGAACAGTGGAAGAGCTGAATGTGGAGATGGAGAAGCAGACAGAAGAGCTTCTTGTCGTCCTTGAGGAAGAGAGGGAACCGCTGAAATCCCTGCTTCGCTCCAACGTACGCTTCGCAAAGAAATTTACGGCGAAACTGGAGATACCGGTATTTACAAATGATGAGCTGGTAACATTTGCGCAGACATACGCGAAAGAGAATGGTTACAAGATGGATGACCTCGCGATCCTTGCGCTGTACAGCAGGATCGACGCGATGCAGAAGGAAAGTCATTCCGTCTCGATCACAGAGGTGAAAGATGTGATGGACGAGGCGATGAACCATTCCAAAAAAGCGATGGCAAAGAAATTCATGAAGCGTCTGAGAGGAAAGAGCGAGGACGAAGAAGGAAGAGTTATATTGAACGAGAAGGATTTTGTCTAGGAAATTTTTAAGAGAACTATGAGTCAATTAGCGTAAAGTTTAATGAAGACTCAGGCCACATCATTTATAATTCAAAGTGTAT
>CAZPXF010000019.1:0-11555 GCA_964590945.1 uncultured Lachnospiraceae bacterium
CCCTCTGTTTATATCGTTATATAAACTGAAAAGTTCTCCGGCGTATGTGAATTTTTAACAAAGAATATTGATAAATAATGCAAATTATGTTATCATACTTGAAAGCATTTAAATTTCTAAATTTCAAGCGGTTTCCCCGCATCTGTAACATTTCTGAACAGATTCTTAAGAAATCTCTATGCTTTAATTTCACCACATCAGCAGTGAGGTTTCGTTAATGAATCTATAATGGAAGCCTCCTGCACATTTAAAAGGAGGTATGTAAATGGCCATGACTGTACAGTCACGGGAAACAGGAACCGTATTTGACGATGTATTCCGCACGATGCTGGAACGGATTGAGAGGCTTATGATCCCTGTGATCAACGAAGTGTTTCACACACAATATTCCATGCTGGATACTATTATCCAGTTCAAGAATGAACATGTTACGAACAGAACCAAGCTTGTGACAGATTCTTATTTGCAGATAGGATGTATAAGAGTCGCAGACCATCAGTATCATGTAGAATGCGAAAGCAGACCGGGAGGCAGAATCGATATCCGCATGTTGGAGTATGATTTTGCAATCGCACTTGAAAACATCACAAAAGAGACCGGAGTTACAAAAATTCATTTTCCCAACTCCTGTGTTCTGTGTCTCAGACAGACAGAAAATACCAAAGATAAAAAATCTCTGTGCATGGAATTTGCCGACGGCACCCATGCAGAATATACAGTGCCAATTATTAAAATCCAGCAATACACGAAAGATGAAATCTTCAGGAAAAAGCTGTATTTTCTGCTCCCTTTTTATGTTGTCCGATACGAGAGGGATTTAATGCTTATCGAAAATACAAGCTCCAAAAAAAGGCAGTTTCTTGAAGAATTTGAGGAAATTATAGACCAGTTACGGAGTAGTTCGGACCTCGACGCTGCGGAATACTGTTATCTTTTGGACTGCATCCACCGCGTCGCCAGTCATATTCTCAGAAAAACTCCAGATTTGAAAGAAAGGATCGATAATATTATGGATGGAAAGGTTTTACGGTTACGTACAGATGTGATCATTGAACAGAGTCTGCAAAAGGGATTACGCCAGGGAAAGCTTGACACTTACATTGAACTTATCCGGGATGGTTTTATTTCGATCACGACTGCAGCCACACGGCTTGGCATGTCGGAGGAGGAACTGAATAAACATATGATGTGAATCCTGAAACTACATACAGATCTGATAAATACGATTCTTTTGCGGAGCGATGCCAGTCCGGCACCGCTCCCTTTCATTTGCAGCTTTTTATTCCACTGTAAATCCTGCGAGATCCACTGTCCCTGATACCACCTTTATATACAAGGCGTGTACACCCTGGATCCCTGTAAGCTCTCCCGTTACCTTCATCCAGCCGTCCGGATCTTTTTTTCCTTCTGAAATTCCAGGCTGCGCTGCTTCCTGTCCCTCCGGGGAATCCAGTATTACGCTGACCTTTCCATTGCCGCGAAGCTCCAGCGTGATCTCCTTCTCATCCCCGTCAAATGTGAAATATTTAAATCCGGCAACTGCGCCTTCCTGCATATTTGCTATATATGGCTTCAGGCCTTTCTCATATGCATCGTTTTCCTCCTCCGTAATATAAGGCATCTGCGGAGGAAGAACCGGAATACTCTCACCCGGATTTACAAGAACCGCATTTTTCACGTTTTCTCTGTCCTTCTCCGTCAGGTGGCATGCAATATATGCCGGATATTCGCCCTTCGCCGGAAGCGGTCCGCCATTCAGGCCGCAGCTTGTCACTTCCGCCTGCGGGATCGTTCCATCCTCCAGGATCACTACTTTCTCGGCGGTTCCCTGTCTGGAAAACTGAGTTCCGTGCGTATGTCTGTGTCCGAAGATGTAGACCTCATCGCCGATCTCCACAAGGCCGCCGTGATTATTCCCCATATAATTCACTGCAAGCTCATTGCCCTTATAGCCAAGATCCCCGTTGGAGATGAGCACTCCTTTGTATTCAAAAGGCCCTTCCGGCGTCTTTGCCATGCCGTAACACAGTTCATTTCCCTGCAGACTGGAATATACGAAGTAATACCAGCTGCCGATCCTGCGGATGCTGGACGCTTCAAAAAACGGATGCTCTTCATATCCCGTTCCCTTCGCCGTATCCACGCCATTTGCCACGCATACCGGATCGCTGATGATCGTATGCATATCGTCGGCAAGCTTCACCATCATCGAACCGGGGTAAATGACGCCCTCCATGCCCGGGAAGCGGAATGTCGGGGCAAAGCCATAATACAGGTAATTCCCGCTCTTCTCACTCAGAATTGCAGGATCAAACCACCGTCCCACATCAGGGATCTCACCATCCGCCTTTCTCACAAAGTCCAGAAATTCATACGGTCCCGCCGGTGTATCGCTCACCGCCACAGAGACTACATTTGTAAAATCCAGAGAATAATAGAGATAATATCTGCCGTCCGGTCCCTTTGCCACATCCGGCGCATAGAGAAGATGCGGATGCTCCGGCGTCCCAGGTGGCATATCGATCTTTGGAAGCTCACCGTCATACGGAGCTCCATTTAATGGATCCTGTTCCTTCCGGTAGCTCACGCCCTCGCATCTCCAGTTCCCCGGATCATCCACAGGCGCGCTCCACACCACATAATCGCCCTCGCAGAAGGAGATTCCTCCTCTTTTATCATGGCTGCCAAAAATATATACTCTCCCGTCAAATACGTGCGGTTCTCCATCCGGCACGAACTCCCACGGTGGAAGATACGGGTTCAATCCCAATGTTTTCATAAGTATTCACTGTCCTTTCTTTTTTATAAACCGTTGCCGTTCCTTCAAAGTTAAAAAGGGAAAGCCGCTTCCGGCTTTCCCCACCTCTTTGCCATATAATGATCTATTCGCCGTGTTCCGCCGCCATCTTTTCTTTCATCTCCGCAATTGCCGGGAAGTATTTTTTCAATGGGTAGAACAGCATAACAACAAGGATCACAACCGAAACTGCAGCCGGAACTGCAAAACGCACAAGGTTTGTTCCCATGATTGCCGTATCGGTCTGTCCAAGAGGACCGTTTGCCGCATTAAATCCGCAGATAGCCAGGATCGCAAGCATACCGGAATTTGTAATTGTATTACCGCACTTCTGAGCAAATCCCTTAACGGAAGATACGATACCGTTGAGCTGTTTGCCCTCTTTCAGCATGATAAAGTCGATCGTATCATTTACAAGTACGTTTACCAGCGCATTTACCATAGCTCCTACTGCTGTTGCAATGAAGGACAGAACACAGCAGTACATGAAGTTCAGGCGTCCTGTAAAGAACAGAGCAACGTAGCAGATGATCGTCAGAATCTGTGAAACAATGATCGCCTTGTAACCGGTCTTGAATTTCTTCAGGAAGATCGGCATCAGAACCATCATGGAGATCAAAGCTCCTACGGAAATGAATCCCATATAGGTAGAAATTGTTCCGCCAATCGTTCCGCCGATCAGCTCGCCTGCCGCAGCCTCATCCAGAGTTGCAAGCTTTGCCATATCGATTCTGGACGGTGCAAGGATATACTGTGCATAATATACGGATGACGAGAACATGAAGCCGTAGGAAACTGCTGCCAGACACCAGCAGAGCATAACCGGCCAGATCTCTTTGTGGCGGAATACATAGACAAGCTGTTTTAATCCGCCGTTCTCATCCTTCGGCGCCACATATTTCTCTTCCGACGTCTTATACAGTCCCCAGAAGGAAACGCACGCAAATATAGCATAGAAGCACATGATGTTACGATAGCTTCCGAAAATCTGCACCAGCTGTGTAGAGAATGTGGAAGCAACTGTAAATGCAAGCGCGCAGACACCGGCGCCCTTTGCAACGACGCTGTTACGTTCCGCATCATCCAGCGTCATAGCCGGCAGGATCGCCATCTGAGGCATTGTATATGCAGTTACACACATACCATAAACCATATATGTAAGACACACATAAACACATTTTGCAGTTACATTTCCCTGAATAAATCCCGGATTACTGAACAGCAGGAACATATCCACGAGAAGGAAGATCGGTGTGAACAGGAACCATGTACGATAACGTCCCCATCTTGGATTACAGGAATCACAGATCACTCCCATGATCGGATCGTTGATCGCATCCCACAGGGAACAGATCAGCAGAATCACTGATAATTGTGCAGCAGTAATGCCGATTTCTTCCTGTACATACAGAGAAAAGTATGTCGCAATCGTAGCCGCAATCGCCATTGCGGTACCGTTGACGGAAGTTGCATGGAACCACACAAAAGCTGTACTCAATTTGCCTTTTTTAGCAGGTTGTTTTGTTTGATTTGCCATTTTTTCTCTCTCCTTTTCCTGGCGCTTAGGCCATTACTATATTCTAATTTTATAATCAGGAGTTCTGACAAACCATGTTATATCATTTTGCCAATCCGACATTTTTTAACATTTTCCGCTAAAAAATCCTGTATATTAACTGTATATTAAATGGTAAGTTCCGCCGTCAGTTCTGCTTTTGAATCTCCGCCTGCATAAATCTTCACGCTGCCCTCGCACGGCGTCAGATTCATGTTCCAGTCATAATACGATAATTCTGAAAGAGCCACGGTAAACTCAACTCGTACGGATTCTCCGGCTTTCAGGTATATTTTCTTAAATGCTTTCAGCTGCCTTACCGGGCGTACCCTTCCGGCTGTCACATCCTGCACATAGCACTGTGCGGTCTCGGCTCCGTCGCGGTTTCCTGTATTTTTCACTGTTACCGATACCTGGATTGCATCACCGGTTTTCTCCGCCTTCAGATCTTCGTATGCAAAGGTTGTATAGGAAAGTCCATAGCCGAATGGATACAGCGGCTCCACCGGAGCGTCCAGATATTTGGATGTAAATTTAGACTTTCCGCCCGGCCGTCCTGTATTGATATGTGCATAGTACATCGGACACTGACCTGTAGCCGCCGGGAATGTTGTTGTAAGCTTTCCGGACGGATTGACGTCGCCAAAAAGTACATTCAAAATCGCATTTCCTGCCTCGATTCCAGGGTGCCATGCCTCCACAATGGCGGATGCTTTCTCTGAAAGCTCCGGGATTGCCAGCGGTCTGCCGTTAAACAATACTGCGATAACAGGTTTCCCCATCTTACAAAGAGACTCTGTCATTGCAAGCTGCTCCGGATTCAACGTGATGTCCGCCCGGCTTGCCGCCTCGCCGCTCTCCTCCTTCATCTCGCCGATGACCGCGATCAGAACGTCCGACTGCGCCGCAATCTCTTCCATATCCGAGCCATCCGTGCTGTATTGATAAGGCACGCCTCTTTTGTCAAGAGCCTCCGTGATGCTGATGCAATCCTCCGGCACAGCGCCGATCGCCCATGCTCCTGTCATCTGACCCTTATCCGACGCCAGCGCGCCGAATACGCCGATCTTTACATCCGATGCGAGCGGAAGCGTCTGCTCCTCATTTTTCAGAAGCACGATGGATTTTTCCGCCGCCTCCAGCGCAAGCGCGCGATATTCCTCTTTCATGATCGTTTCGGCTTCTCTGTCCTCATTTGTTTTATATGGATGATCAAAAAGCCCCAGCTCAAACTTCACACGGAGCACATCGTCGACCGCCTCATCCAGTACGCTCTCTGCAACCTCGCCGCTCTCTACAAGCTCTTTCAGGCACTCAATATAGGAATTCGACGACATATCCATATCCATTCCTGCCTCGATCGCCTGTCTGGAAGCGTCTCTTTTATTCTCCGCGATTCCGTGGCTCACACACTCGGCGATGGCGTTGGAATCACTGACAACCAGTCCGTCAAATCCCCATTCCTTTCTCAGTACATCGCGAAGCAGCCAGGAATTTACGGTACACGGGACCCCGTTGATATCGTTAAACGCAGGCATGACTGCCCTTGCTCCTGCATCCACACACGCCTTATACGGCGGCATGTATTCTTCCCGCAGTCTCTGCATGGACATATCAACACGGTTGTAATCGCGTCCGGCTTCTCCGGCGCCATATGCCGCGAAATGCTTCAGGCATGCAAGCATGGCGTCCTTCTTTGTGAGATCGTCCCCCTGGAAGCCCTTCACTTTCGAGACGCCGTAGGCACAGTTCAGAAGTACGTCCTCCCCGGCGCCTTCGCTGACACGTCCCCAGCGGGCATCCTTTGCTACATCGACCATCGGTGCAAATGTCATATGTACGCCCGCCGCCGTGGCTTCCTCTGCCGCCATTCTCGCTGTCCGCTCCCAGAGCTCCGGCTCCCATGCGCAGCTCTCCGCCAGCGGGATCGGCGTCACCGCACGGAATCCATGAATGACATCATAGCCAAATAACAGCGGTACTCCGAGTCTCGTCTCCTCAACCGCTATCTTCTGCAGACGGTTTGCTGTAGCCGAATCGCCGATTCCATTGTAAGAGCCGATTTTCCCGGCCCGCAGATCCTCCTCATGAAAATCCTGCTCGGCGGTTCCCATCAGTTTCTCAAATTCCTCCTGCGTGATCCTGCCGTCGAACATCATATTCAAAAGTTCTTCAAAGCTCACATCAAATGCGCCTACCAGAGACGGCCCGCACTGCTGAAGCTGTCCGACCTTTTCTTCCAAAGTCATCTGTTCCCGAAGCCTGCGAATCTGTTTTTCATAATCTCTCTTCATATCTTCCTCCTTCTTGTGCCTTTTCCCATGTTATTCTTTCCATTATAACCTGATCGGCCTTCCCGGTAACACCGTCTTTTTTTTCACGGATCCGACCTGTTTTCAGACGTCTTATCTAAAAACAGTATGTTCCCGCCTTCAATGTCTCCTTTCTTCCATCCGGCAGTCCGACCTCGCCCACGCAGCCAAATGGGATCTCAATCTCATACGACACGTTTCCATCCTCGTCGTATTTCCAGTCGGATCTATAATTTCCTGCCGCTGCCCTGAGCGTACACTTCGCAGATCCAAGTCTCTTATCCGGATGCGGCTCGATCACAGCCCTTCGGAACCCCGGCTCCGCCTCGCGGATTCCGCCGATATACCCATACATCCATGCCGCGATGCTTCCGTAGCTGTAGTGGTTCAGGCTGTTCATGCCCTCCGGGTTCATATGGCCGTCCGGCAATACGGAATTCCATCTCTCCCAGATCGTCGTTGCCCCAAGCTTTACACTGTAGAGCCAGCCCGGATAATCCTCATTCAGAAGCAGATCGACCGCCTGCGCATGGTATCCGGTCTCCGTCAGCGCCGGGCAGAGGATCGTTGTTCCGACAAATCCGGTGTTCAGATGATTGTTATTGTCCGCCACCCTCCGGGAGAGTGCAGCGCCCTCCTCTTCTTTTTGGTCTGTAATGCCGAACATGATCGCAATCGCCGCCCCTGTCTGTGTATGGCAGATACAGAGTCCATTTTCATCGAAGTATTTCTCAAGGATCGCTTCCCTTATCTCCTTTGCGAGAAGCGCATATTCCTTTGCATCCTCCTCATAACCGAGAGCCTCGGCTGATTTTGCGATGATATCTGCATTGCGGTAATAATAAGCGCTTGCAATGTAGAGCGGATCGGTCGCCCCGAAAGGTCCCGGCTGTTCATTGTCCAGCGCCAGCCAGTCGGCGAAATGAAAACCGCTCTTGACAAGATGTCCGCCTTCTTCCTTTTCCTCTAAGGCTCTTTCATAGTCCACCCATGCTTTCATTCCCGGATACATCTCCGCGAGAAGCGTTTTGCTTCCATAGTGGAGATATACGTTCCACGGGATGATCACCCCGGCGTCCGCCCACGGGCAGCTTCCATACTCTGCGATCATGCCCTCCTTGATACGCGGCACGACATTCGGAACCGCGCCGCCTATGATACTCTGCTCCGCCCGCATATCCCACAGATATTTCCGGTAAAATGCCGGCATATACATGTTGTAGCACGCCGTCTCGGAAAAGACCTGCGCATCTCCGGTCCATCCCAATCGCTCATCCCTCTGCGGACAATCGGTCGGCACGTCAAGGAAATTATCCTTCTGTCCCCACAGCGCATTGGAAAACAGCTGATTGACCTGTGCATCTCCTGTGACCACCCAACCGATCTGGTCAAAGTCGCTTCTCAGATGATATGCGGTGAAATCATACCGATCACAGTCTTTCTCAAGCGCCTGCCACTCGCCTCCTGCATCCTTTTTCTCCGCCAGCATGTAGCGGAAACCATAGAATGTAAAATGGGGCCGCGCATGCGCTTTCTTACCATTCGATATGTAAATGAATTCGGTCTTCGCAAGGCGCAGATTCTCATGATAAAAGCATCCATCCTGCAGAATTTCACATGCCGTAAGCCGAATCTCTTCGCCCTCCGGAAGATCGCTTTCAAACTCCACCCATCCGGTCAGGTTCTGTCCAAAGTCAAGGATCGTCTCACCCTTTGGCGACACGATCACCTCGATGGGCCTGAAGCTCTCTTTCTTCACGATCGGAAGATGATACCGCCCGGTGAGCGCCCCGCATTTCTCCGGCTCTTCGCACTGAGCCTTGCAGGTCTTTTCCGCCCCTTCCAGTCTCGCGTCATAAATCTCCCCATCGTAAATTCCGCTGAACACAATCGGAGATACCCGGCTTATCCAGTCCTCGCCTGTCGCAGCGAGAAGCCTCCCACCTGCGTAAATCTCAGCAATCGCATATAATTTATCCCCGTACAGATTCGGAATACCGCCGTCGAATCCAAGACGGCTCTTGAACCAGCCTTCCCCGAGCCAGATCTCTATTTGATTCTTCCCCGGGATCACATATTTACTGATATCATAGGTACTGACCTGCAGATGAAAATCATACGAATGATAACCTGGAGCCAGATATTCTCTGCCGACTTTCTGTCCGTTGATATAGCACTCATACACCCCAAGGCCGCAGATGTAAAGACGGGCGTCCCCTGTTGTCTTTGCTTCAAACGTCTTTTCCAGGATATATCCCGCCATGGAATCTGCATCCACGATCGCCTCTCCCGGCGTGATCCAGCTTCCCTGCCATGCTTCGCCCAGCTTTCCGGTCTCAAAATAGCTGGAACCTTCTGCAGTCTCGCCATTATCCGCCGTCACCGAAACAGTCCAGTCGTAACGGCTTCTCGGTTCCAGTGCAAGCTCCACCGGGTAATCCAGACTGTCCGCACCGGCGTCCTCCCCGCTGTCGTACACAAGCTCTCCGCCCTTTGTCACGGTGATCCTTGCATACTTTTGTTCTCTGGCTTCCTTTCCTTCTTCCACTTTCCACGAAAATGAAACCGGATCATAGCTGTAACCCTTTGGCTCTGCTATGTGATTGACACGCAATTCTGTAATCTTCATCGGTTGTACCTCCTGTTTACTTTTATTGACATGCCCGCCTGTACACGCGGGCAGTTTTCTCTATATCTTCCCGCAGCTACATCCGGCTCTTCATCTCCCGAATCTCATCCCGGCATTTATCCACCGGATTGAACCGCAGACAGAAGATCATAATAAGTCCGATCACCGCCGGAGCGCCAAACCGCAGGAAATTGACCGCAAAGAGCGTGCTTTTTGGCTGACCTCCCACAGCGCCCGCAACATACCCGCTGGCGGCGAGCACTGCCAGGATCCCGGAACTTACGACGGTATTTCCGCATTTCTGCGCAAAACTTTTGATCGAAGATATCACTCCATTTGCGGAAATACCATCCTTTAACTGTATATAATCGATCGCATCATTGACAAGGACGTTGACAAGTGCGTTGGACATGGATGCAATCGCCGTCGCAATGAATGAGACAACAAGCACCAGACCAATACTCTTACCGCCCGCCGCAAACAGCAGCGCATAGCAGATGACAGCGCCGATCTGTGTAACGAAAAGCGCCTTCTGTCCGGTCTTGAATATTTTCAGTGCAAGCGGCATCAGCACCATCATAGAGACCATTGCTCCAACGGAAATGACGCCCATATACAGAGCGATCATATCCGGCCTTTGCAGATAATACATCACATAAAATACGGAGGACGAGAACATCAATCCGTATCCCATACACGCCATGATCCAGATGACAATATACGGAAACAGCTCTTTGTGCTTCAGCACCGTTTTCAGATCCTGCAGCGATCCCCGTTTGGAATTATCTGACAAGTACCGCTCTTCTGCCGTCGCAAAGAGTCCCCAGAAGGAAATGCACGAAAGCAGTCCGCAGATCACCATCATCGGAATATAGCCGTTGTCCGTATGGAATGCATGTTCCAAAAAGGCCTTAATATTGGGCGTAAATGTACTTCCAATCGTAAACATTGCTGCCGTAAACCCGGCGCCAAGCGTGATGATCGAATTCCTGATCTGGTCATCCCGCACGCACGCCGGCAGGATCGCCATATGCGGCATCGTGTACAGGGACATCGTGGAGCTGAAACCAATGTATGAGATCAGCACCCATAGGATCTTGCCCCTCACAGGAAGATCCGGGTTAAACCAGATCAAAACGGCAAATAAAGTCAGCAGGACCGGCGCGATCAGAAAATAAGGACGGTATCGTCCCCAGCGTGTATTTGTCCTGTCTGCAATCACCCCGATAACCGGATTGTTCACCGCATCGATCAGGGTCGCGACAAACATGATCATCGATCCTGCCGCCGCAGGGATCCCCATCGTGTCCGTCATATATACTGAAAAATAACTGGATGCCACCGCGCTCATCAGCATCGCCGTACCATTTGCCGATGATGCATGAAAAAACCTGAATGCAGGATTCACCTGCTCTTTTGTTGTGTTTTTATCTATTGTCATCGTATCTCTCCTTACAAAGATCTGGCGCACGCAAAAGCTCTATATCCGAGCCGCGGCTCCTGCAAGTCCCTCGCCTTCGACAGAAACCTGAATATCTCCTTCTCCCGTCAGCTTCAGAACTGCCAGCGCATGTCCGTCCCCTGCCGTTGTCTCCGGGAGCTCATAGCCTTTCTTATGGAGCGCCCTTACGCCGCCGAATGCAAGAAGCTCCGCCGGACCGTCCACCTGAATCGACAGCCGGGCAGCCGAATCTGCAGAAGGATTTCCCTCCTGATCCTGAACATCAATGTGAATGAATGCAAGCGTCTCATATTTTTCAACGCCCAGGGCAAGCTTCGCCGCCTTTCCGGAAGTTTTAAGCGATGTGCGTCCGATCTCTGCCCCGTTTTCATAGGCTACTGCAATCAGTTCTCCCGGTTCGTACACCGTATTGTACTGCGTCTCAAACCCTGTCTCTCTGCCGCAGGACTGCACGCCGAGAGATCTTCCATTTACAAACAGCTCCACGCTGTCTCCGCCGCCGTAAACCTGTATCATGATCGGCTTTCCTTCCTGACCTTCGTAGGAATAATTGAAGGTACAGTCCGTAAAGCACCACGGTCCGAAATTCCGCGGGATCCCATAGCTCGCCGGATCCTGGACAGCGATGCAGGGCTGTTTCGTCAGTCCGAACACGATCTCCCTGTAATAGGAAACAGGTCTGCGGTCGCCGATGATCGAGATGTCGCCGCCTGTATTCATAAGATCCGGATACACCGAAGTGACCTCCCCCAGATAATCCCATCCGGTCCATGTGAAATCTCCAAGGACAGCCGGACATC
>CAZPXF010000019.1:11655-13941 GCA_964590945.1 uncultured Lachnospiraceae bacterium
TCCCCCAGATAATCCCATCCGGTCCATGTGAAATCTCCAAGGACAGCCGGACATCTTGTGATCGCATCCCAGTTCTGTGCGATCTGCTTTGGATAAGTCTCGGTTCCGACCATCACACGGTCGGTATATTTTGCCGCGTCCATAAGGTAACGGGAGGTCATGTAATTGTAGCCGATGACGTCCATCGTTGTCTCAAGCTTTTCCAGAATCCCGCTCAGGATCGGATGCGCAACGATTCCCGGCATATTCGTCTCCATCGCCGCCATGAACACATTGACGTCCCCTTTTCCGGTGTCCGCCTCGCCGTTCGTAATATCATTGACGATCTGCGCCAGTCCGTCTCCCGCCGCAAAGGCTCCGTTGATTCCGTTGGTCGTAAACCGGGTCGCATCCAGCTCATGGAATTTGTCGCTCAGCATACGGCTTGTCTCAAATCCCTTTTCCGTGCAGATCTCGAAAATCTCATTCCCCGTAGAATACAGGATCACCGACGGATGGTTGTAGTCGTCCTCCACCATATGTTCGATGTCGCTCTCCCAGCTCCGCGCAAAATCGATCGCATAGTCGTAGCTCACCTTGCTCTTATTCCACACATCCACAAGCTCGTCCATGACATACACGCCAAGCCTGTCGCACGCACGAAGAAGCGCCTGCGACGCCGGGTTGTGCGCCGATCGGACGGCGTTAAATCCTGCTTCTTTTAAAATTTTCACCCTGCGGTACTCGTAGTCGTCATAGGTTGCGCTTCCCAAAATCCCCTGATCATGATGAAGGCATGCGCCGCGAAGCTTCACGCTCCTGCCGTTGATACGGAGTCCGTGGCGGCTGTCCACGGATAACTTTCTCACGCCGGAAACAATCTCCGTCTCATCCAACACCCCATTTTCACCGGAGATTGTCAGCGTAATGCCGTAAAGATCCGGCGTCTCTTCATCCCAGAGCCTCGCCTTGTCGATGTAGATATTTTTCCGGAAATCCAGTGTCTGACGGCTGTTGATCCTCACCGGATAGCTGTTCTCAACCACCGCATTTCCATCCATATCCTTGATCGTCACGTCCACCTTCACCGTGTCCGCGCTCAGGCTGTCGTTATGTATCTTTGCCGAGACGCAGACCAGCGCGCCATCCGCATCCACATCCAGCGTTGTCATCCGAAGTCCGTACGGCTTTACGTAAAGGCTTCCGCCGTGATGCAGCCACACATCCCGGTAAATCCCGGCTCCGCTGTACCAGCGGCTGCTTTTTGTGCCGCACTTCACCGCCACGAGAACCGTATTATTCTCCCCGTATTTCAGATAATCGCCGATGTCCGCCGTAAAATCCGTATAGCCGTAAGCGCTCTCCCCGACCTTGGACTGGTTCACGAACACGCAGGCGTTGCGGTAGATCCCCTCAAACTGGAGCATCACATGTCCTCCCTGATAGTCCTTTGGGATAAAAAACTGCTTGAAATACTTATATTCTCCGGCGTCAATATTTCCGGTGTAGCCGCCATTTTCAGCGCCCTGTTTCTGCTCCTCGTGGAACATCGCATCATGCGGAAGCGTAACCTCCTCTGCATCATCCGGTACCCGGAATACCAGCTCAAACGGATCCAGATCCTTCCAAACCTTCCATCCATCATTAAATTTTATCTTTTTCATCTCGCACCTCCGTTATTTTTCTATGGCAGTCCATTCTTTACCTTCTAAATGAATATGCACGCTTTTGCTGCTTCCGGCCGGGAGCGTGCAGTCCAGATACCGGAAAAATTCCCCCTTCGGCTCTGCTTTATATTTTCCGCCGCCGGGACTGATTATTTCAAGTCCTGCAAAATATTTTGCCAGCAGATAGACCGGGCTTGCCGCCCACGCGTGGCACAGGCTCTTTCCAAACCGGTCTCCATACATGTCGTACTGTTCCTCATCCGGCGCATTGGGGTCGTACTCCTCCCAGAAAGTCACCGCTCCTTTTTCCAGCATTCCGCCCCAGTAGGATTTTATCTGCGCAAGAACCTCCTCAGAATACCCCATCCGGCCCAGTACGTCCAGCTCGTAAAATTTAAAATACGGCGTCGTGATCGCCGGGATTCTGCTGTTGAAAAGAACACTTTTCACAAGCTGCTCCCGCCTCGCCTCATCTGCAATTCCAAACAGAATTGCAAAAATACTGGCATGTCTTGTCACGTGACGTCTTCCCGAAACAAAGGAATCCATGTAGGCGGATTGCTCCTCATCCCAGTAAAAAAGTTCGATCTTCTCTACCAGGTCAGCATATTTCAAGCGGTAGTCCGCCGCATCCTGCTGC
>CAZPXF010000019.1:14041-17862 GCA_964590945.1 uncultured Lachnospiraceae bacterium
TGCTGCGCTTCTCCCACAACGCCGCTCAGCTCAGCCATCGCCTGATAGCACGCCGCAAAGAGCATCTGCTCTGCGCACAGCGGCCCTTCCTTGTCAAACTCCGCCCAGTCGATGTAGATCCAGTCCTGCTCCCTCCCAACAAGAAAGCCATGTTCATCCAGCTGCCCCTCGCAAAATTCCATCAGCGATACCATTTTGGGATAGACCTGTTTTAAAAATTCCGCATCTGCATACGCTTCATAGTGCGCCTTTACACTCAGGATCCAGAACAGGGAATAATCTACAATCGTGTTGATATGCGTCGTCATCGGGTCATTTCCCCGGAGCGCCAGCAAGGTTCTCCGGTCAATGTCCTCATCGGCAAAAAGATATTGATTGACAAAAAGGCTCTGGTACGCATCTCCGCCCCAGATCCATTGATCCCGCTTAATTCCATCAATGAAAAAAATACCGCTGCACAGCCGGAACGTATGCACGCAGACTTCCCAGATCCGGTTCAAAAGCTCATCATCACAGGAAAAAGACGCTTTCACCGGAATGTCCACGTACTGGTGGATCGCACGCACGGTGATATCCTTCTTCCGGCAGTCCGGGATAAATCCATAGCGCACCGCACAGCGCGGCGTCCTCCCGGACGCATCGAACTGCCAGCCGTAATAACTGTGCTCCGTATCCAGCGCCTCCTCCCGGGACTCGCCGCAGAAAACCCAAAGCGCTGTTCCACTGTCTGCGGCCGATGAGTCCTTTCGCCGCGCTTCGCTGTCCGCTGCTTCTTCGACCCGCAGCGCCTCGATCTGCGCCGTAAGCTCCGTCTCAAATTCGACCAGCACGCCTCCGTTTATCTCTTCGGTACGGACAGGCTCGTATATCTGCTCATCATACGCCCACTCTGACGGGCGCTGCTCCGGCTTCGTATAATATTTGCTGCATCCCGCCGGAACCGGAGGCTTATCATAGTCCTCCGCCATCCATCCCGCGTCGGAGCGGATGACGGTTCCTTCTACATAAACGGATGGGAATCTCTCGATACATGCCGCGTGAATGGAAACAGAGATTTCGCCCGCACTGCATACGACATTTTCCCCGAAAGGATATTTCTTATCTCCGGCCAGCACAAAACCTGCCGCATCAGAATACACCGTAAAATCCGCCGGTTTCTCCAAATGATAGGTTCGCCGGAATACCACGCGGTTCCGGAATCCTTCGCTTTTCCAGAAAGCCGGCCATCTGATCCCCCTCTCTATGCGGCTGAAATTCTGCTTCATCGCGTGATACAATTCAAAATCCCCCGGATACCACAGCCAAAAACATCTGTCCATCACAGCATCACCTCTCATTGCCCTTTCCTTATCTATTGTACCTTCTGATATTCCATGCCGTCTCATGTATTATTTTAGATAAACCCGACATTTTTTAAGATTCCGCATTTTCTATCCCGCATAAAAAACCTTTCGATTACCCGCAGCAAATCAATGACAATTCCGATATTTGATAAGATTCTGATGAAATTTACTATATTTTGCGCTCAAATCATGGTACTCTCAATACAAAGAAACACACCGATAGTCAGATGTGTGCACCTGGAAATACAGAATACAAAAGGAGAATGACATTATGGAACATAATTTAAAAGAACTGATAAGTCAGATGACCCTGGAAGAAAAGGCAGGAATGTGCTCCGGACTTGACTTTTGGCATCTGAAAGGCGTGGAGCGCCTTGGGATTCCGAGCGTTATGGTGAGCGACGGCCCCCACGGACTCCGCAAGCAGGATGAAGAAGCCGACCACCTTGGAATCAACGACAGTATCAAAGCGGTTTGCTTTCCTCCGGCGGTCCTGAGCGCCTGCTCCTTTGACCGTGACCTGATGCGCACCTTCGGCGACGCCATCGGAAAGGAAGCGCAGGCAAACGACCTGTCTGTCGTACTCGGCCCAGCCGTAAACATCAAGCGTTCCCCTCTGTGCGGACGCAACTTCGAATATTACTCCGAGGATCCGTACCTCGCCGGGGAAACAGCGGCGGCATTTATCAGTGGCGTACAGGCGCACCATGTCGGAACCTCCATCAAGCATTTTGCCGCAAATAATCAGGAGTACAACCGCATGAGCTCATCCTCCGACGCAGACGAGCGCACGCTGCGCGAGATCTACCTTCCTGCCTTTGAGACTGCAGTTAAAAAATCCCGCCCGTACACCGTAATGTGCTCCTACAACAGGCTCAACGGAACCTTTGCCTCGGAGCATCCATGGCTTCTGACAAAGGTACTGCGCGAAGAATGGGGATTTGACGGCTATGTCATGTCCGACTGGGGCGCAGTCAACGACCGTGTTGAAGGACTGAAGGCCGGACTTGAGCTTGAAATGCCTTCTTCCGACGGCATTGGCGATCAGGCGATCATCGATGCAGTCAGGGACGGCTCCCTTGATGAAGCGGTTCTTGATCAGGCTGTCTTACGGCTTTTGAATATCATTTTCAAATACGCAGACAACCGGGAGGAACAGGAATTTACGATGGACGCCGACCACGAGCTGGCAAAGGAGATCGCAGAGGAATCCATGGTTCTTCTGAAAAATGACAATGTGCTTCCTCTCTCCGGCACGGAGAAAATCGTGTTCATCGGCGAATTTGCTGCAAAACCGCGCTTTCAGGGCGGCGGCAGCTCGCACATCAACAGCTATAAGGTCAGCAATATTCTGGACTCCGTTTCCGGTCTTACCAATGTAACTTATGTCAAAGGCTTCTGCTGCGACGACGACATTTACGACGAAGCGCTGGCAAAGGAGGCCATCGAGGCTGCCGGATCGGCTGACAAGGTTGTCATTTTTGCAGGACTTCCGGACAGCTTTGAATCAGAGGGCTATGACCGGAAGCATATGCAGCTCCCGGACTGCCAGAACCGTCTGATCCGGGAGATTCTCGCCGTGCAGTCCGAGGTGATCGTTGTCCTTCACAACGGCTCTCCTGTGGAAATGCCCTGGCTTTCGGATATCAAAGGTCTTTTGGAAGCATACCTGGGCGGACAGGCTGTCGGCGAAGCTCTCGCAGATATTTTATTCGGCCGGGTCAACCCATCCGGCAAGCTTGCCGAGACATTGCCGTACAAACTCTCTGACAATCCGTCCTACCTCACCTTTGGCGAGGGAGAACACGTCATTTATAATGAGGGGATCTTCGTGGGTTACCGCTATTATGACAAGAAGGAGATGGATGTAGCATTTCCATTTGGCCACGGGCTCTCCTATACAACCTTCGCATACAGCAATCTGAGGCTCAGCCAGGGTGAAATGTCCGACGATGATACGGTCACCGTCTCCGTCGATGTGACAAATACCGGAGACGTAGAAGGAAAAGAGATTGTTCAGCTGTATATCCACGATACGACCGGGGCAGTACAGCGTCCGCCAAAAGAGCTGAAGGGCTACGACAAGCTCTCTCTGAAACCGGGGGAGACAAAGACAGCCGTATTCACTCTCGACTACCGCAGCCTTGCATGGTACAGCGAGGCGCTGGGCGACTGGTACGCAAAGGCCGGGGATTATGAGATACTGATCGGCGCATCCTCCAGAGATATCCGGCTGTCAACGGCTGTACGCCTTAACACGAAAAAAATGCTGCCGCTCCATATACATGCGAATACAACGCTCGGCGAGCTGCTTTCCGATGAACGTACCGCTCCATTGGCTCTCGATTTCAAACGCCGCATGGACGCCCACTTCGGTGTTTCAGATGAAACTTCGGACTCTGAGACCGCCAAAGAAGCGATCAGCGATGAGATGAATAACTCCATGATCGCTTCCATGCCGCTTAGAAATCTGCTGTC
>CAZPXF010000019.1:17962-29328 GCA_964590945.1 uncultured Lachnospiraceae bacterium
AATGCAGATCAGCAATATAATATCTCATTTCAAATCACTTCCTCTGGTATTTGCCGTTCCACCAACCGTTCAAACATCAACGTCTGAAGAACCGCCTGAGGACTAATATTTTTCTGCTTCGCAATATTTTTTACTGCGCCTTTTAATTGCTCCGGTGACTTCATAACAATATCTCCATATAAGACTGCACTTTCTTTTTTACTGAGAAAAACTCCGCGTATTTTGACAACCGTTGGATATTTTTTTCATTACTTTTAAAATAATCCTTGATGGCCTGTGTATAAACCTGCATTTCAATATTCTCCTTGTCCCTGATCAGGTCACAGATACATCTTTCTTTATCATATACTTTGATTTTTCCTCCTTGCGGCGAATCTCTCTTTGCAATTCTCAGCTGCCCTACTGCATAATCTCCTGCTACGATGTATATTTCCTCATGACCTTCATCATGCGGTAAACACTTCTTTCTAACCGCTTCCGCTCGATCCGCCCGTCTTTGATTCCCTCCACGATCTGATTCGGCAGCGTATCTTCCATTCCTCCGGGTGTGATCCACCCGTTTCCTGCGGCAACCGCCTCAACAATATCACAGGTGTCAACAGACGTCCAGTCCGTCATGACAAATCCATCAAAACCAAATTCGCCGACTAAAATCCCCTGAAGCATGTCTTCATTGGCGGCTCCGTATATACTGTTGATCGCATTGTAGGAAGTCATAACCGACGCCGGCCTGTTCACAGCAAAAGCCTCCTCGAACACCTTCAGATACAGTTCTCGTACAGTCCGCTCATCGATGATACTGTTATTTCTGAGACGGGAAGATTCGCAATTGTTGGCAAGAAGATGCTTCATACAGCTTCCTGCCCCATGTTCCTCCAATCCCCGGCTCTGCTGCCCGCACATGCGCCCCGCAAGAAATGGATCCTCGCTGAAATATTCAGCATTCCGTCCGCCCAGCGGATTCCGGTGAAGATTTGCCCCGGGCGCAAGTATCATCTGTATCCCTTTTTCCTTCGCCTCATCCGCAATAGCCGTGCCGACAGCGTAAGCAAGCTGCTCATTAAATGTAGCGCACACTGTCACAGAGGTCGGAAATCCAATGTTTTTCTCCACAAGATTTACGCCGTTATTGCCATCTGCAACTGCAAATTCCGGGGTATTGTATTTTTCGGAAACAAAAATACGGCCGGCCTCCCCCTTTTCCTCCATGCCCCAGCCATTTTTCGCACACACGCAGAAACGCGCCAGTTCAAAATCTGACATCTGACTGACGAAGCTCTCCGGCAATTCCGGAGCCTTCATGGCATCCTCCCATGTCAGTGCCGATTCCAAAAAGTCAGATTCCAGCGGATTCCTCTCCTTCCTGATCTTCTGTCGGCGGATTGGCGTGATATAGTCCGCCCCGGTCATTCCGCTCAGATTCCCTTTAGGGTAAGATCCTTCCGGATCATACTTTGAAAGGACGTCAAAATGAAAATCCTCCGGAGGCGTCATATAATTTCTGCTTTGATACAGGAGCTTCTCTTCCTTCTGCCCCCTGCAGCATATGATCTCGCTTGTCTCCAGTGAAGTTCCTGCATACAGCTTCCATTCGCCCGCCTCCGTGATCCATGCGGCCTGCGCCGGATCAAAGGAAGCGAGCTGCCTTCCTGCAACTATGAGAGTCAGAGTCTGCGATTCGCCCGGTTTCAGCAGCTTCGTCTTAGCAAACGCAACAAGACGGCGCTTTGGCTGTTCCAGCCTGCCATCCGGAATTTCCATATATAATTGAACGGTCTCTTTTCCGGAAACGCCCCCGCTGTTAGTGACAGCCGCTTCCACTGTGAGGACTGCCTGATCCAGCGAATCCGGATCCTTCCATCCCTTCACATTATATGAAATCAGGAAGCTTGTATAACTCAGACCATGTCCAAAACCAAATACCGGCTTTTTCCCGAAGGTATCATAGTACCGATAACCCACATACGGCCCTTCCTCATATACCGTATTAATATACTTTGTGCATCCGCCGTGAATACGTTTTTCCGGGCACAAAGGCTGATAGAAATTCCGCGAGGAAGGAACTTCTTCCCAGGTAGCCGTCCACGTATCCGGCAGCTTCCCGGAAGGATTTACGGTTCCTTCCAGTATCTCAGCCGCGGCTCTGCCTCCATACATGCCGCAGAGTCCCGTCCACAGAGCGGCTTTTATCCCATATTTCTCTATACTTCTTACGTCCATCGCATATCCGGTATTAAGAAGAAGCACCGTTTTCTCAAAGCGCCGGCTCACCTCCGCGATCAGCGCCTCTTCCTCCGCAGTCAGATAAAATTCTCCCGGAAACGCCAGATTATCGAAATTCTCGCTCGTTCCTCTTGTAAGAGCAATAATCGCCGTCTCAGACCAGGCTTCTGCATCTTCCAGAACACCTTCCCCCGGCAAAGTATCCGTTGCAACCGAATAATACGCTTTCAGCTCCGGATTGATCTTCATAGAGCTATAGCGTTCTATCCCGTCAAACAGTCGAATAGTATACCTTGGATTGATACGGCCTGCGCCGGATGCTCCAAGACGGAACTTTGCAAAACCGCTTCCAAAGATATTAACTTTTGCATGTTTCCCAAGCGGAAGGATCCCTCCTTCATTTTTCAAAAGTACCATTCCCTCCCTGGCTGTCTCCAGCGTTACAAGGTCACGTGCCTCATACGCCGGGTCCGGCTCCATCCTGGCAATGGTATGCAGCGTCTGCTCCATCGGCTTCATATAATTGCCGTCCGTATCACAGATACCGCTGATCCGAAGAGTGTAATCCCTGTTGTACTCGGTAAGATACGGTTGCGTGCGGACTCCGACAACAGTTTCAAAAAACGGACCGAGCTGGCACACCCCGGAAAATACAGGCAGATTTATCTCCCCGTCTAAGATTGCCGACACATGTTCCATGCTGCCGATCTCCTTTGTGCAGAAAAAGCAGAAGCAGCCTTCCAGCTTGTGATCCAGCATATATTCCGCCCCGTCTACATCGTCCTTATCCACCTGTGCGGAACGCATTGGAATCAATACAGGCGCATCTTCTTTACCGTGTGGAATCTGGTCAAACATCCCCATTTTCTTCTCCTCCTTTAAATACAGAATTGAATGCTGACTTTAAGGTATCATTTGCCCTGTATTGCATTCCATATCTGACAGCGAAGAAAAATTGCCTTTTTCCCAGTATTTTATTCCTGCCCGGAAGACCCGCCGGAGGCTTTCCGGACAGATCTGCGGTACTGTGCCGGCGTCATATCACAGTATTTTTTAACATTTCGAATCAAATTGGCCGGATGCATATATCCAAGATAATCACTGATCTCCTGTACCGACATATCACTGTTCTTCAGAAGCGAAAGCGCCTTCTGCATTTTCAGATTCCGGATCGTTTCACCGAGCGTATGCCCGGTGGCCGCCTTAAAGCTCTGATTCAGATAGTCCGGTGCATAACCGAACTTCTTCGCCACATCCTGAACTGTCACCTCCGTATAGTGGTTTTCCACATAGGACATGATACCTGACACGCGACTGCTCAGGCTGCTGCTGTTGTACGCAAGCTTTGTACTGTGGCTGAAATGCTGCAAAAGCTTCAGCATGAGCAGGCTTAGTTCAAGATTCATGACATTCTTTGAATACAAAGACGGCGTACAGTAAGTCAGCATCAGGCTCTGCAGCGGCCGCCAGATGATATCGCTCTTTCCCGTCTGAAAAAGTATGTATCTTTTTTCTACATCCGCTTCAAAAATACCTGAGAAAAAACTTCCTACTGCGGAGTCCTCCGGAATATTGTGCGAAAACGCCTCCAAAAATGTGCTTTTTCTGATTCCGATATTGAGCAGGATACTATCCGATTCCACAGTCGTTTTGTGCGGCTGGTCAGGTGGTATGAAAAGAAAATCCCCCTCGTGCAGATGTATCCTGCGAAGCTTGTCATTCTCCGGGATTTCAAACATACTATATCCGCTGTACTGGCAGCAGATTTCAAAAAACATATGGGACTGCATCGGCGAACTTGTATAACGCGGCTGCGTATGGATATAAATATCATAGTCCGGAGAAAAATACTCGTATTCCATAAATACCCGCGGATTCACGGGCAGAAAGAAGGAATGCCGGCCGGAATGGAGAAAAGCATCGGCGTTGGCATTGCGAATGTCTGTAGGCAGTAGTGAAAATGTCGTTGACAGCTCCGACGCTATCTCTTCTGCCAAAAGAAATCTTCCCGTCGTTTCATGATGCTCTCTTGCAGCGCATTCATAAATATTGAATCCCTGCAAGTATCTTTCAAGCTGTTCAATCGTTAAATAGTTTCCATGTTCAGGCTGTTGTTTCATATGCATATCTCCTTTAAAAACAGTATAACATGCATAATTCTTTTCCAATAGTCAAACTGGGAAAAAGGCAATTTTAACCTGCTTTTGGTTCTATGGAATAACGGCTCATGTCCATATAATTGTAGAAAATACCAAAAAGGAGAAGTGAAATGAATAACGAAGTATCAACACCGAAAAAAGAGCTGAGTAAAGGCTTTGTATGGGCATGGGCAACATCTGTAAACGGAGGCGCCATGGCAATTTCCGCAACCATCGCCACCTATTTCTCATTGTATGTACAGGAGGAAATCGGAATCACAGCGGCGCATCTGTCCATCATTCTTCTGATCTGTTCGTTGTGGGATGCTATTAACGATCCGCTCATGGGGGTGATCTGCGATACTGTCAATCCAAAATGGGGGCGTTACCGCACATGGTTTTTATTCACGCCTGTGTTCCTTGTTGCAGACATGTTTCTGCTATTTTCCAATCCCGCCTTTATTCAGGGCAGCACAACAACAAAATGTATCTATGTATGCGTTACATATATGTTTTATGGAATGATCGTAACGGCATATTCTATGCCGCAGGCAGCCATCCTTCCGGCCATGACGTTAAATGATGATGAGCGTAACAGTGCAATTGCGAAAGGGGCCGGAATCTGTGCCCTTGCCTTCACCATCGCATCCTCTTTCTCCACACAGCTGGTCAAACTCTTCGGCAGCTACAGAAACCTGATGGTCACATACGCCCTCCTTGCCGCTGTCTCCTTTTGGATCATGTTCAAAACCTCTGAGGAGCGCTATGTAATGCCAAAGGACAAGAACAACGCTGGATTAAAGCAGTTATATTATGTTTTCCGCCACCGGGAGATCTGGCCTGTCGTTCTTGTATGGTGTGCTGCGGCAGTGAGCTATGGTTTTATGTTTTCTTCATCTGTTTACTATGTGTTATATTATCTTGGCCGCCCGGATCTCGTGTCCCAGTACATGCTGTTCGTGTCCATGGGCGCTCTCGTATCAATGTGCGTTATAATGCCAATCTTTTTAAAGAAATTCAGGACGGGATACAAGGCGATCATTGTCTCACAGCTTATGACGATCATTCTGTATTTCCTGCTGTTCCTGACAGGAAAACTGAATTTTACATACTGCGCAGTTCTCTCATTCGCCGCTACAGCAGTCGGTGCAATGGTAAATGCGCTTGTCAATGTTCTCGTCAATGATACGATTGATTTCATCCTTCTAAAAGAAGGCAAACAACTGAATGCAGTTGTATCTTCCGTCAAAGGATTTGCTCAAAAATGTGGAAATACAATAACAAATTCCGGGATTCTCGCCGTACTGGCATTATCTGGATTCTCCACAGATTATGGTCTGGAACAGCCGGCCTCGGCAGTTACCGCCTGCAATCTGCTGCGATTCCTGATCCCCGGACTTGTATCTGTGCTGATCCTTATAATTATGATCTTCTATCCACTAAAAAAGCATTTCCCTGAAATCGCCAAAATGAAGGCCAACATGGCCAATTCACAGGAAAAATAATATTTCCTGTAAGCTATTTTTTCTCTTAAAGAGGGGGAGCCGCACCAGGTAGTGCATCTCCCCCCTTCAGGATTATGATATGACAGGATCTAAAAGTTATGTTCTAAAGCTGTATTTCCTTCACTTCTATTTTTCCTTCCCCTTCAAACATGAAATACAGCGGCAGGATTCCCGAAAGCTCCTGATCAAGCTCAACATCCAGCACCGTCCACTCCTGTATGGATTAAAAATTTGTCTTTTGCTCATAGTTTTCTTCCTAACTTTCTATAGTGCATGTAAATGGATTGCTATTCTGCTCAGAAATGGATGCCTGCGGCGATCCTGACAGGACGACTCTGCAGCTCTTTGTCGGATCTGTTTTCCTCAGAACCATAAGCGCCCGGCCCTCATATAATGTGCAGCTCCTGGTTGTGAAGTTTTCCTCTGTCACCGGATCTCCGGTTCCAAATCCAACCAGCACTGCATTTTCCAGTGTCTCGACGGATACCTTTCCGCAATCATACGGCACACGGTTTCCCTGGTCATCCACAGCTTCAACGATCACAATCTTCACATCATCTGCCTGCGTCTTTTCTTCCGTCAGCCTCAGCGCCGCAGTCTTTCCAGTCGTTTTGAGTATACTGCTCTCTCCCTTTTTACCTCCTGTATAATTTGTTACCTCAATGGTTCCCGGCTCGTAGATTACAGTTGTCTGCGCAATATGGGATTCCGGAACGGTGATGCGATCTGCAATTCTCCCATTTATGGTAATCTCGACCTCTTCCGCGTCACTGTAAATATCCAGACGGATTTCTTTTCCCTCATATCCCGGCCAGCTATAGCTCTCCGCCACATCAGCCCAGCCCCACGTGGAAATGATCTCCGATTTTCCAAAATGCTCCGGCCTGAGTACCGTGATGACAGGCGCCGTTTCTTTTTTCCACAGCAGTCTCCGGAATCTTCCCTGCGGGCGGATAAAGCCGCAAAGATCATAATCGCCGCAATATCCTGTATGCCATGGATAATCACAAAACAGGCTTCCCTTTTGGTCATAGAAAGCATGTCCGATTCCGCTTTCTCCCAAATAGTCAAATGCTGTCCATGTGAAATCGCCCAGCACATACGGATGCGCCTCCGTCCGTTCCCACACCTGTTTCATTTTCAACGGATAACTTTCCGTCCCTACGATCAGTCTGTCCGGGAAATCCTCTCCATCCTTCGCATAGCGGTCGTCCAGATAATTATAGCCGACCACATCCAGATCCTTTACAAAATCCGCAGTCAGTTCGCCCCAGTGCTCAGTTACATAATCTGTCTGGTCAATAAACTTTTTCACTTCTTCCGGAATGCTGTCGAAATCGATAGCCTCCCCGCTTCCGAAAATATTTGCAAGGATCCCTCCAAATTCTCCTGCATCAAGGAATATAGCGCACACTCCATTTGTGATCGCTCTTGTATCATCCAGACTTCGCACATATTCACACATATCATGGGAAATCTGCGCTCCGTTCCCGCTTCCATCACGCTCTCCTATTTCATTGCCGATGCTGTACATGATAACGGATGGATGATTGCGGTCCCTCATGATCATGGAACCCAGATCTTCTTTCCAGTGATCCTCAAAATACAGATGATAATCACCGAGATTTTTCTTCGCTCTCCACTGGTCAAATGCCTCGTCCATCACGAGCATTCCCTGGCGGTCGCACTCATTCAGAAGAGCCGTGCTCATCGGATTGTGGCTGGTGCGGATCGCATTGTAACCGCTCTCTTTCAACAGCCGGATCTTTCTCTCCTCCAGAGCCGTATACGCCCGGCTTCCAACAATACCATTGTCATGATGAATGCACCCGCCTCGAAGCTTCACCGGTCTGCCATTCAAAAGGAATCCTTTTTCCCTTGTAAATTCGATCGTGCGCACGCCAAAGGTAATCTCTTTCTGCTCGCCTGTCTCCGCAACAGACAGCCTTGCGGTGTAAAGATACGGGGACTCCAGCTCCCAAAGCTTCAGGTTGTCCGCGTGCATCTGAAAACTGCATGTCGTCTCCCCTTCTTTACATTTGATCCGTTTTGTCCCGGCTGTTACTTCCTTTCCTTCCGCATCAAGGATCACTGCCTGAACTGTACACATTTGTTCTTTTGCTGAATTAGTAAGCAGCGCGTCGAGCTCGATCGTCTCCGTATCCGGTGTACGGGCAAATACTGACCACGGAGCAAAATAAACTGCTTCGCCCTCAAGAAAATAAACATGCCGGTAAAGGCCGCTTCCCGAATACCAGCGGCTGTTCGGCAGAGATGTATTTTCAACCACGATCTTCAGTTTATTGTCCCCGTCATACTTTACCCACGGCGTCAGATCCACGTAAAACTCCGTGTACCCATAATGATGCAGGCACGCAAGATTCCCATTCAGCCACACCTCCGTATTGCCATAGGAACCTTCGATCAGAAGAAGGAACTGCTTTCCTCTCTTCTCCCCGGAAACGGAAAAAGCTTTCTCGTAAGTTCCGACGCCTCCCTGGAAAAATCCGCCCGCGCCTTCCGTACGGCTGTCCGGCGTCCTCGCCGTTCCGATCATAAAATCATGCGGTAAATCCACAGTTTCTTTGCAGGCAGCCCCTTTTCTGTCCAGATACGCATTTCCGGTAGAATAAGAAAAGCTCCAGCCCTCATCAAAATTTTGAATCTTCATTTGTCTTCTCCTTTCATTTTTATAAATACATTATAAAAATAACAACTTTAAAATACCGGATATAATCCGTTTAAAAATCCGAGATATTTTGTTATAATGACAGGAAAAGAGGATCCCCTACAATCCCGCGCTTTCTTTCGAAATCAGGAGTGACGTTTATGCTGGAATATGATTATGTTTTATATGGACAGATACAGAATATTAAAAAAGAATACTATGAGAAAACCGGCAGTGGAATGACCTTCCGGCAGGCAGTGGAGCAGTTGGCCGCCGATAAGAGTTTCCATCACGGCATACCAAAAACCCCCGATTTTTTGTCATGGAATCTGTCAAATTACAAAGAGTTCCGGACAAGGATCCATCAGATTCCGATCCCGCTCTCCGCCGTTTTGGACGTCAAACGGCATACCGAAAATAATATCACACACCTTTTTACCAAAAACAAAGTACAGATTGCCATGGAATCCTGTTATTCTCCCGATCTGCTGATCTCAACCGATCATTTTGCAGTAACTTACGTCCTTGAAGGAACCTGCCGCCTGACTCTTGGGCGCACGCGATATGTCCTTCAGAGCGGAGAACTCTGCATTTTACCGCCGGGGATCCCTTACTCCGTCCTGACCAGGCCATCGGATCTTGTCATCAACATTATCTCTGACAAGACACAGTTTGAGGAAAACTTCCATTCTCTCCTGTACCATGATAATATTGTATCCGCCTTTTTCAGAAGATCCCTGTTTCAGAATGTAAAAGAAGGTATTTTCTTCATGCTCCCACCCACAAGGGATGTACGAAGTATCATCCAGCATCTGTTCGACGAATTTTTGAAAAATGACGCCTATTCCAACACCCTGTTTCATAATTATCTGCAGATATTTTACGCCAATATCATACGCAGTACGGAAAGCACCTACAATTATTATTCCAACCGGCGTGAAACATCTGCTAAGATCCTGATGCCTGCAATACTGGAGTATATCACGCAGAATTACCGTTCGCTTACCCTTGATCTTCTCTCCCTGCATTTTCATTATGAAAGCTCCTATCTGAGCAAGCTGATCAAAGAAGCGACCGGCAAAAACTACAGTACAATTGTGACCGGATTGAAAATAGCGGAAGCTGCCGAACTGCTCCTTTCCACAGATAAGAAAATCGAAGAAATCGCAGAGCTGACCGGTTACAACAGCGCCGACCATTTCACATGGTCATTTAAGAAAGTGATGGGGATCGCTCCGAGAACCTATCGGAAAGACTTCCTTTCAGCTCCTTCAGAGGCCATCACGGAAAAGTCAATATCGACTTAAAACAAGTCAAAAAAGCATCTGTTTTTCTGTTTTTGAAAGCGATATTATAATACCCGTAAACGGAAAACAAATTTTTCAAAATGAAAAGGAGAATACTATTATGACAACAGCAGTAATGAAGAAAAACGCTTACGGATTAAAAAACATGAAAAAGGAGTCTGTTTTTACAAAGATCTGGAATGCTTATCAGGAGAATTTACCGGAAGTCATCTGTGGTTATCTTGCATTGAATGGTTCATGCAACGTATATCCTGTTTACAGAGCGCTCAAAGAGAAATAAATCCCTGGTGCTGACAGATGGAGGAAAACAATAGAATACGGAAATCAATATTATAAGAGCTGACCGCGTTTGGGATAAACACGATCAGCCCTTTTTTAATTCAATGCCATTTTCTGATCTGATGCTTTTCTGATTAAATTCCGCCTTGCTCCAGCAGCGCTTCAAAAGACGATTTCTCCGGAAGAGGAAGCGCGAACCGCTTTTCCAGCCAGCATCCTGCAAGATCCGCCCATTTTGCCGCATCCGGATAAATCTGGCTTCTCGCCTCCGCACATGACTGATTGGCAAGCGCCAGTCCGTGAGGCCCCTCCTCAAAAATATGCATCTCGAAAGGAATCTTCTTTTCCGCAAGCGCATAGGACATACGGATCGTGTGCTGAACCGGAACCAGCTCGTCGCTGGCGGTCGCCCACAGAAATGTCGGCGGCATATTCTCCGTCACATGTCTTGCCGGACTTACTCTGTCCAGTGCCTCTTCCTCCGGCTGCTCTTCTCCCAAATACGCCTTGACCGAAGCTCCAAAAAATGCCCGATCCATCGGATTTCTCTTTTCCATCGAATCTCTCATATAAATATAGTCGCTCAGAGTATAACCAAGGATCGCTGCCGCCGGACGGAATTTCTCCTTATCCTCCTGAAAATATCCGCTTATCACGTCCTCGTGCCAGTTTGCCGCATACATCGCCGCATTGTGGGCCCCCGCCGAGAATCCGCACACTGCGATCCGTTCCGTATCAACCAGCCACTCTTCGGCATGTTCACGGATGATAAGAAAAGCTTGTCCGATCTCCCTCATAGCGTTAGGGTACTGACTGCTCGCTTTCGCCTCAATTCCATGCATGATATCCGGTAATTCTCCGCTTCCCTCGCAGTACGTCGAATATCTGAGCACAAAGGCATGATACCCCATCGATGCAAATCTGACCGCGACCGGCTCCGCCTCGCGATCCGAACAATTGAAATACCCGCCGCCCGGACAGATCACGACAGCAGGACGACATTTCCCTGCAAGAAGCTCCGGCGAATCCTGAAGAATGTATGTAGTCAGTGTTACATCCTCCCTGTTTTCATACAATTTGATGACTTCTGTTTTCATTTTATCCGCTCCTTAACTGCTTTTCTTTCATTATAAGAAGAAATCCCGCACACGAACCACTACACATCTTTCCCATTATCCGGCATTTTTTAATGATATCACTTCCACACACTTTCCCCGCTGTTCCAGATTTCCCGCATCGATCCGGT
>CAZPXF010000020.1:0-28958 GCA_964590945.1 uncultured Lachnospiraceae bacterium
AAAACAACCCGAATGCGGATGATGAGAAGATATGTGAGATGCTTCAGACAGTTTATGCGGGAAATGAAGATTAAGATTGCACACTGAGGATAATAGCAGGAAATACAGGAACAGATTTAGTTACTTCTTATATTGACGCTGCGAATCGGGGTATTTATATTAAAAACAACCGGGTGTGCCGATTCGGTGAGGCCTGCGGCACACAGAAAGTAAATTGTCAGTGGATACAAATGGAGGATATATCAATGAAGCAGGTGAAATTTGGCAAAACGGGGCTGCAGGTTCCGGCAGTTGTGACAGGCTGTATGCGATTTGCGGATAAGACGCCGCAGGAGATGAATCATTTTATACATACCGCACTGGATCTGGGGGCGTCTTTTTTTGATCATGCGGATATTTACGCAGAGGGCAGATGCGAAGAGCTTTTCGGAGAGGCGCTTGCGATGGATCAATCCCTTCAAAGAGAGGATATGATGATCCAGTCAAAGTGCGGAATCCGTACGGGATGCTGCTATGATCAGTCGAAGAAGCATATTCTGGATGCAGTGGATGGAAGCTTGAAGCGTCTTCGCACGGACTATCTGGATGTGCTGCTTCTGCACCGTCCGGATGCGCTTGTGGAGCCGGAAGAAGTTGCGGAGGCATTTGATGAACTGGAGCGCAGCGGGAAGGTCCGGTATTTCGGTGTTTCCAATCATAAGCCGATGCAGATAGAATTATTAAAGAAGTATATCAAAGCGCCAATCTGTGCGGATCAGCTGCAGTTCTCTCTTCCTGTTTCCAACATGGTTGCGAATGGCATGGAAGTAAATATGACCAGTGACGGTGCATATGACCGGGATGGAAGCGTGCTGGATTACTGCCGGTTGAACGATGTGACGATTCAGGCATGGTCGCCGTTTCAGGCGCCGAACTGGAATGGCTGCTTTCTCGGCAGCGCAAAGTATCCGGAACTGAATCAGAAGATACAGGTTCTTGCCGGAAAATACGGGGTGACAGATACGACGATCGCAGCGGCATGGATCCTGCGGCATCCGGCGGGGATGCAGCTGATTGCGGGAACGGCAAGCGAAAAGCGCCTTGCACAGATCGTTGCCGCAGAGAAGATCATATTGACCCGCGAGGAGTGGTATGAGCTGTATCTGGCAGCGGGTCATCCGCTGCCATAGGAGGAAAAGAAAAATGAAGAGTTATTTTGAGAATGTGGCGCCGGAGGCCATTGATATCAAGGCGGAGGGAATCACGGGCTTTCTGGATGCAGTCAAGAAAAACGGACTGGAATTACATAGTATGAAGGTGATCCGCCACGGAAAATGCTGTGCCTCGGCATGGTTTGACCCATATGGGCCGGATATCCTTCATCCGGTTTATTCGTTCAGCAAATCTCTGACGGCTGCGGCAATTGGATTTGCATGGCAGGAGGGAATCCTGTCTCTGGATGAGAAGCTGGTCGATATTTTTCCGGAATACTGCCCGGAGCAGCCATCGGATAATCTGAAGGAGGTGACACTGCATCACCTGCTGACGATGAGCTGCGGACAGGAAACAGAGATCGATGGATCAAAAGCGTCATGGATCAGTGACTTTCTGCATCATTCATTCCCGCACAGGCCGGGGACCTGGTATCAGTACAATTCTGTGGGGACAAATATGCTGGCGGCGGTTCTGGCAAAGAAGACAGGGGAGAGCCTGATGGACTTTCTTAAGCCTCGCCTTCTGGAGCCGTTGGGAATCGATCCGGTTTTTTGCTGTCGCTTGCATGACGAATACCAGACCTGCTGCGGCGGGGGCGGTATGAAGCTGACCACAGAGGGGATGGCAAGATTTACTTATTTTATGCTCCATAAAGGGGAATGGGAAGGAAAGAAGCTTTTGTCCGGATGGTATGAGATGGCGGCCTCCAAACAGATCGAGACTGCAGGGGATGCGGAAGGACATGTCAAGGAATGGGCGAATGGTTATGGTTATCAGTGCTGGATGGGTACGTTACCGGGTTCTTTCCGTGCGGACGGTGCATACGGGCAGTTCGGATTTGTGTTCCCGTCGCTGGATCTGATCGTCATTACGACCTCAGCGACAGAGCAGACCCAGACGCTGGTGGACTGCCTTTATGAACATCTGCTTCCGGCTGTCTGTCCGGATGGGGAGCTGAAGAAAGAGAAGGAGACCGATCTTACGGATGTACTGTCTGGGCTTCGTATTCCGGGGCTTCTTTCATGCCGGAATCCGGAGATGGAAATAAGGATCTCCACCGGGACCTACGAGGCGGATGAATCGGAACCGGGCAAAAGAATGAACAGTCTGGAGACTTTGATCGGCGGAGCGGGACTTTGGTATCTTCCGGAGGAGCCTTCCATTACCGATATGCACTTTGCTTTTGATGCAGACAGCGTGACATGGACGGTTCTGGCTGGTGAGGAAAAGAAGATCACAGCCGCGCTGGATGGTTCCTTTGCTATCAGCCGGATCGGGGATATTTCTTATGCAGCCAGTGCGCGATGGCGCAGCCTTACGGCATTGGAGTTGGAAATCCGCCGGATCGATGCGATCAGCGGTGTTCGCCTCATTTTCCGTTTTGAAGGGGAACGGCTTCATATAGAGGCGGATGAGACATTGATCAGTGTCGGCGGACCTGGAATGAATCAGAAGCATCTGGTTCCATTTTATCGAAGGGAGAAGAGATAGTATGGATTTATTTTACACGCCAAAGTATGCCAAGACAGGAGATATGATTCCTTTCTACAATGAAGAGACAGAGCGATTTGAAAATTATTATCTGAAGAACTGGAATCCGGATGCGCCAAAGGAGCTGGTGATTCCGGGCTGGCACCGCATCACAACGGACAATATGAGGACTTTTGAGGAGACGCCGATGTACATAGATGGAGGAACGGGATCAGTCCTTCGGGCAGGAGATACCTATCATATGTTTTATTGTACCTTTGAGTTTGACAAGGATCCGGTTCTGCAGTGGGCAAGACATGCGGTCAGCAAGGATCTTGTGCACTGGGAGGACATCCCGGAGGATAAGTTCGGGCCGGATGGCGAGATCTACCGGCTTCAATCGGACTGGAGAGACCCGCATGTATTCTGGAATGAGGAGGATCAGAAATGGTGGATGCTGATTGCCGCCAATGAGAATGCCGCGACAAAGAGGAGCGGCTGTGTGGGCTTATGCGTATCGGATGATCTTTTCCACTGGGAGTACAGAGAACCGCTCTATGCACCGAGAATGCATCAGGGGGCAAATGAATGCCCGGATCTTTTTAAAATGGGGGACTGGTATTATCTGGTATATTCCAATTACACGGATGGGTTATGTACCTATTACAGAATGAGCCGTTCTTCCAAAGGGCCGTGGATCAGACCGCGGGTAGATACCTTTGACGGAAGGGCATTTTATGCAGGGAAAACAGGCTTTGACGGAAAGAACCGCTATATTTTCGGATGGAATCCGACCAGGGGAGAGAATCAAAAGGGCTTCGATCCGGGGCAGGATTTTGGTCTGGATTATTGCAGCTGGAACTGGGGTGGAAGCGTCCTTGTCCACAAGATCATTCAGCATGAGGATGGGACGCTCGGGGTATGCCCGATAGACAGTGTGGCAAATGCCTTTGAGAGCAGCAAAGAGGTGGAGATCAAAGGACTGACCGGCACATGGAAGGAAGAAAATGGAATCGTAAGCTGCTGCTCCGGGGATGGATATTCGGCTTCCATCGCAGATCCGATCCCGGCGCAGTGCTGCATAAAGACAAAATGCAGATACCACGGCAGTCCGACACGGTTTGGCATGGCTCTGCAGATTGATGAAGATTTTGATTTCGGATATTATCTGATGTTTGAGCCGGATTGTAACCGGATCGAGTTCCGTTCGGGTCTCCGGATGTATGAAAGCGGCGGGCAGATGTTTCCGTATGCGACAGAGATGGAGCGGCCGCTGCTCATGGAGGCGGACAGGGAATATGAGCTGGAATTGTATATTCAGGATACGATGGCTGTCCTGTATGTCGACAATGATCTTGCATTTGGTTTCCGTATGTATAACTGGAAGAACCGGAATCTGGGATTCTTTGTCGCAGACGGTGATCTGGAAGTATGGGATACAGTCATTCTGACAGAGTAGAGATTGCCCGTTATCCTGCAGATGCTTCGAAGGACAGGTCAAATAACCTGTCCCAAAAGTATTCGGATATTTCTGATATTATGTCAGCTTTTCGCCCGTCAGTAGCTCATAAGCCTGCAGATATTTGTCGATCGTCTTATCCACGATATCCTGCGGAAGTGTCCAGTCGTTGCCCGGGTTGGCTTTCAGCCAGTCGCGGGCGAACTGCTTATCGAAGGACGGCTGTCCGTGCCCCGGCTCATATCCGTCTGCCGGCCAGAAACGGGAGCTGTCCGGTGTCAGCATCTCGTCGCCGAGAACAAGATTGCCTTCCTCATCCAGCCCGAATTCGAATTTGGTGTCTGCGATGATGATTCCGCGGCTCAGTGCGTAGTCTGCGCACTTCTTATAGAGAGCGATCGTGTAATCGCGGAGCTTCTGTGCGTACTCCTCGCCCTTGCCCGGGAAATATTTCTCGAGGTGTGCAATACTCTGCTCATAGGAAATATTCTCGTCGTGGTCGCCGATCTCAGCCTTTGTGGATGGTGTGTAGATTGGCTCAGGAAGCTTATCGGATTCCTTTAGTCCCTCCGGAAGACGGATGCCGCATACGGTTCCGTTCTCCTTATAGCTTGCCCAGCCGCTTCCTGTGATGTATCCGCGGACGATACACTCGATCGGAAGCATCTCAAGCTTGCGGCACATCATGCTGTTGCCGTCAAACTGCGGCTGCCGGAAAAATTCCGGCATATCTTTCACATCAACGGAAATCATATGATTCGGCAGGATATCCTGTGTCATATTGAACCAGAACCTGGACATCTGTGTGAGCACAGCTCCCTTCTTTGTCACATTGTTTTTCAAAATAACGTCGAAGCAGCTGATACGGTCGGTTGCAACCATGATCAGGCTGTCGCCGTTGTCATAGATCTCACGCACTTTACCTTCTTTGATTGGTTTCATTTTAATCATCACTCCTGTGCAAATAAATAGTTGATTATTTTCGGTTGCTGATATTGACGGACCGCCTGCACGCTGTGCTCCTGCGGTCAGAATATCTTCCCTTTATAGATAAACAGATATTGGATAAAAAATCAATAGGCTTTTTCGGTTGTTATTCTGAATTTGCACAGGTATAATAAAACTACAGGACACTGTAATGGAAAAAGAGAGGACAGTGGTTTCATGGGAAGGACAGTATCAATCGGATATCAGGAGTTTGATGATATCATCCGTAACCATCTGTTTTATATTGATAAGACAGATTTTATAAAGGAATGGTGGGAGAACAGGGATCGGGTGACTTTGATTACCCGCCCGAGACGGTTTGGAAAGACGCTTACCATGAGTATGGTAGAGCAGTTCTTTTCAGTGGATCATGCGGATCAGGAAGCGCTTTTTCGGGGGTTGCATGTATGGGATGTGGAGAGTTACCATAGTCTGCAGGGATCCTTTCCGGTCATCAGTCTGACGTTTGCCAATGTAAAAGAACGGAATTTTTTGATGACGAAGCAGCGGATCGGGCAGATATTGACAGATCTGTATAATAAACATATTTTTCTCTTGAAGGGGAATCTTTTGACGGCGGAGGAAAAATTGTATTTTCAAAGTGTCACGACCAATATGGATGAGACAACTGCAACGCTGGCAGTCCATAAGATGTCGGATTTTCTTTCGCGTTATTATGGGAAAAAAGTAATCATTTTGCTGGATGAATATGATACTCCGATGCAGGAGGCGTATGTGAATGGCTATTGGGACGAACTGGCATCTTTTATGCGGAGCATGTTCAACGCAGCATTTAAGACGAACCCATATCTGGAGCGTGCTATTCTGACCGGAATAACGAGAATCAGCAAGGAATCTGTTTTTTCCGATCTGAATAATCTGAAGGTCGTGACAACTACATCGGATGAATATGCGGATTGTTTTGGATTTACGGAGGAGGAAGTTACAGCTGCACTGCGCGAGTATGATCGGGCAGACCGGATGCCGGAGGTGAAAGAATGGTATGACGGATTTACCTTTGGAGAGAAGCGTGAGATCTATAATCCGTGGTCAATCCTGAATTATCTGGATACCGGCAAGCTGGGGACATACTGGGCAAATACCAGCTCTAACAGCCTGATCGGGAAAGTGATCCGTGAAGGCAGCAAAGATATCAAACAGAAGTTTGAGACGCTGCTCAATGGAAAAAGTATTGAGGTTCTTCTGGACGAGCAGATCATATACGATCAGTTACCGGTGAAGGAAAGCTCCATCTGGAGTCTGCTTCTTGCCAGTGGATATCTGAAGGTGGCGGAGAAATCTTTTGTAAAGCGGACCGGCCGCGTGTACTATCGGCTGGCACTTACGAATAAAGAAGTACGAATCATGTTTGAAAGTATGATACATGATTGGTTTTCAGATTATGATTGCGGGTATAATGATTTTATTCAGGCACTGCTTCAGGATGATCTGAAAGCAATGAATGTTTATATGAACCGGGTGGCGCGGGCAACGTTCAGTTTTTTTGACAGCGGGAAAAAGGCATCAGCCGAGAGAGAGCCGGAACGGTTTTACCATGGCTTTGTATTAGGCCTGATCGTAGATCTGGAAGAGCGCTATGCAGTGACATCCAACCGGGAAAGCGGATATGGGAGATATGATGTCATGCTGGAACCGAAAATGGATATGGATGATGCGATCATTCTGGAATTTAAGGTGCAGGATGATGAGGAATCGTTGCCGGAGGCTGTGCAGAAGGCGCTTCGACAGATTGAAGAGAAACAGTATGCTTCCGTTTTGGAAAGTAAAGGAATAGCAAAAGAGAGGATCCGGAAGTACGGATTTGCTTTTCATGGCAAGAGTGTTTTGATCGGCAGATGAAATGTTTATAAACAGACAGGCTGGTCTTTAGAACTGGTATTTGTTAAAATGTAGATAACCGGGAGAACAGGAGGAAAGAAATCATGATGCAGGAAAACTGGAAAGCAGAGCTGCCGGAGTTTAAAGAGAAGACGGAGGCGTTTTATGCAGGTGAGATGAAGATGCCGGCGTACAAAGGATTTTCCGGAAAGTATGGAAGCTATGCGCAGAAGGGCGGCAAGGCGAGTATGCTGCGTCTCCGCATGGCGGGCGGACGGCTTACGAAAGAGAGGCTGAGATTTGTTGCCGGTAGTGTGGAAAAGCATAATATAGATAAGGTACATCTGACGACCTGTCAGACCATTCAGCTTCATAATCTTCAGAAGGAAGCGGTTTATGATATCATGGCGGAGGCTCTGGATAATGATATTATCACCATGGGCGGAGGCGGAGATTTCCCGCGTAATGTGATGGTATCGCCTCTATCCGGGGTGGAGCAGAGAGAATATTTCAATGTGATGCCTTATGCGGAGGCAGCAGGAGAATATCTGCTCGGTTTTATCAATGCAGAGAAAATGCCGAGAAAATTAAAGGTATGCTTCTCCAACAGTCCGGAGAATGTTCCGCACGCCACGTTCCGTGATCTTGGCTTCGTTGCCCGCAAAGATGGGAAATTCGATGTGTACAGTGCAGGCGGCCTTGGCAACAATCCGAGGTTCGGCCTTTTGGTTGCAGAGGCAGTGGATCCGGAGAAGGTTCTCTACTATATCTGTGCGATGCGCGATACCTTTATCACTTATGGAAATTATGAAAATCGCGGAAAAGCGAGAACACGCTATATGCAGGAGAAGCTCGGAGAGGAAGGGTATGTCAAGGCTTATCAGGAGAAGCTTGCGGCAGTTTTTGCATCCGGAAAGAATCTGGATCTGGATATCGCTCCGGCAGAGATTACGAAGACCGGGGATGGCTCTGTGGCAGAGGGCAGGCGTGTGATCCTGCAGAAGCAGGACGGTTTATACGCGGTTGAGTATCATCCGATCGGCGGCTGCCCGGCGCCGGAGAAATTCCGGGAGCTCTATGAGGTGATCAGGGATATGGATGATGTGGAGATCCGCCTTGCACCGTATGAGACGATGTATGTGATCAACCTGACCGGGGACGAGGCGCAGAAGGTTCTCGCAGCGACGGAGGATGGAGCAAGGACGTTATTTGAGACATCCGTTTCCTGTATCGGGGCGACGATCTGTCAGGTCGGCCTTCGGGACTCCCAGGGACTGCTTGCCAGGGTGATCGAGGCGGCAAGGGAGGCCAAAATACCGGATGGCGCGCTGCCGCAGATCCATATTTCCGGTTGTATGTCCTCCTGCGGAACTCATCAGACAGGCGCGATCGGCTTCCATGGAGCGGCGAAGATGATTGACAAGGTTGCACATTCTGCATTCAAGGTTCATCTCTGCGGGTGTGACCGTCAGGGCAATGAAAAAATGGGAGATGAGATCGGCGTGATGCTTGAGACAGATATCCCGGCATTTCTTGTAGAAGTTGGAAGGACCGTGGAGGCATCCGGCACGACCTACGATGAATGGGTGAAGGATGGTGCAGAGCTTCGGGCGATCGCAGAGAAGTATATTTAGGAGAACGCAATGTCATATTTTCCGATGTTTATAGAACTCTCCGGCAGGAAATGTCTCGTGATCGGGGGCGGCCGGGTTGCATACCGGAAAGTAAAAGTGTTAAAAGACTTCGGCGCAGAGGTTACGGTTACTGCGCCGGAGATTCTTTGTGCGATCAGGGAGATTCCGGGAACAAAGATCATAGAACAGGACTGGAAATGTATTTTCAATACGGAAAAATGGGCGCTCGTCGTTGCAGCGACGGATGACCGGGAGGTCAACCATGCAATCAGCGAAGCCTGCCATATCAGAAAGATTCCGGTAAATGCAGTAGATCAGGAAGAGGATTGCAGCTTTATCTTTCCCTCTTATATAAAAAAAGGAGAAGTCACAGGGGCATTTACAAGCGGTGGCTTAAGTCCGGTCATCACGCAGTATCTGAAAAAACAGACGGAAAGCTGTCTGACTGATCTTATCGGGGAGATGGCGAAGTATCTCGGCAGCATCCGGGAAGAGGTCAAAAGGAAGATCGCCCCTGGAAACAGGAAGGCGCTGTACAGGGAGCTTTTGAACCTTGCGCTGGAAAAAGAGCGGATTCCGACGGATAAGGAAAAGTCGGAGATCTTTACATTTTATAAATAGAACAAAAAGGAAAAATAATACAGCATGGAAAGAACAAGAAGACTTAGAAAAACAGAAACAATTCGTAAAATGGTTCGCGAGGAGCATGTGAGGGTGGATGAGCTGATCTATCCTGTATTTGTGATGGAGGGGGAAGATCTCTGTGAGCCGGTGGAATCGATGCCGGGAATCTGCCAGTATTCGCTGGATCGTCTGCATGAGGAGCTTGACCGTGTGACAGCGGCGGGGATTCCGGCAATCCTGATTTTCGGTATTCCGGCCAAAAAGGATGAGATGGGAAGCCAGGCATACTGTGCGCATGGAGTCGTTCAGGAAGCGATCCGGTATATCAAAAAGGAATATAAGAAGCTTGTGGTCATCGCGGACGTTTGTCTTTGCGAATATACCTCCCATGGACATTGCGGAATCATAAAGGACGGGGAGATCTTAAATGATCTGACGCTTCCTCTTCTTGCAAAATCAGCAGTCAGCTATGCGCAGGCAGGGGCGGATATGGTGGCGCCGAGCGCGATGATGGATAAGTCCGTAGAAGTGATCCGTGAAGCTCTGGATGAGAATGGCTTTTATGATACGGCGATCATTTCCTATGCGGCGAAATATGCATCTTCATATTACGGGCCGTTCCGGGATGCCGCCCATTCTGCACCGCAGTTTGGAGACCGGAAGACTTACCAGATGGATCCGGCGAATGGTCAGGAGGCGCTCCGTGAGGTCGAGCAGGATATACTTGAGGGAGCGGATATGATCATCTCTAAGCCCGCGATGGCATATATGGATATTATTAAGGAGACTTCGCAGCAGTTTAATATCCCGATCATCGCTTACAATGTCAGCGGCGAATATGCAATGGTAAAGGCGGCTGCGGCAAATGGATGGATCGACGAGAGACGGATCGTTATGGAGAATCTGACCGGAATGAAACGGGCAGGCGCGAAGATGATCATTACATATCATGCGCTGGATGCGGCAAAATGGATCAGAGAAGAGGACGGCTATGCATTATAAAATAGGTTCCAGAGGCTCAAAGCTGGCATTGAGACAGACAGAATATGTCTGCGATAAATTAAGAGAAAAATATCCGGAGCACACATTTGAGATCGTGATCGTTAAGACGGAAGGGGACCGGGTGCAGAACCGCCCGTTGGATCAGATCGGCGGCAAGGGTCTTTTTGTAAAAGAGATCGAAGAAAGGATTCTGTCCGGTGAGCTTCAGATGGGCGTACACAGTATGAAGGATATGCCGACGGAGACGACGCCCGGACTTATCTTTACAAAGGCATGGGCGAGGGAGGATGCCAGGGATGTTCTGATCCTGCGGGAAAAGGGGCGGCTTTGCGAGCTGCCGAAGGGAGCGGTCATAGGAACCGGGAGTAAGAGGCGCGCATATCAGCTCAGGAGGCTGCGCCCGGATATTCAGGTTACAGATATCCGGGGAAATGTGGAGACACGGCTTCGGAAGATGGAAGAACAGAAGCTGGACGGCCTGGTACTTGCAGCAGCGGGACTTCGGCGTCTCGGCATGGAAGAGCGGATCACGGAGTATCTGGAGGAGATGATCCCGGCTCCTGCGCAGGGCGTGCTTGCGATCGAGGTGTGTGAAGACCGGAAAGAACTGATCCGGATGCTGAATGCATTTGCCGATGAGCGTACGCAGATAGAGGTACAGGCGGAACGCGCCTTTTTGCGGCGTATGGGCGGAGGGTGCCATATGCCGGTCGGCGCGCGGTGTACGGCGGCAGCGGGCGGTGCGCTTCTGCATATGGATGTGATGTTTGGAAATGAAGCGGGGACGAGGATCGCTTATGCTTCGGTTAAGGGAACAGATCCGGAGCAGCTTGCTTATGAAGCGGAGCGTGAGATACGCGGACAGATCGCAGGATTGGTTTCCCTTGTGGGCGCCGGGCCGGGAGATCCGGGACTGATCACGGTAAAAGGGATCCGGACTGTCCAGAAGGCGGATTGCATTATTTACGACAGGCTTGCTGCACCGGAGCTTTTGAACGATGTGAAACCGGGATGCGAGCTTATCTATGCAGGGAAAGAGAACCATCATCATACGCTGAAACAGGATGAGATCAACAGCCTTTTGGCAGAGAAGGCGATGGAGTATGAGCACGTTGTCCGTTTGAAGGGCGGCGATGTATTTGTATTCGGGCGCGGCGGCGAAGAGGCTCTGTATCTGAAGGAGCGGGGGATCTCATTTGAAATCATACCGGGTATCAGCTCCTGCATTGCAGGCCCTGCGGCGGCGGGAATTCCGGTGACGGACCGGGGGTGTGCCTCCGGTTTTCATGTTGTAACGGCGCATAGTCGGCGCGATGAGCTTGCAAAGATAGATTTTGAGGCGATGGCAAGATCAGACGATACCAGTATTTTCCTTATGGGATTATCCAGACTTGGGGAGATCGCAGAGAGACTTATAGAGGCGGGAATGCCCAGGGAGACAGAGGCCGCCGTTATCTCGCATGCGACAACCTTGCAGCAGCGGACGTGCGTCGGCAGCCTGGAAAATATAGCGGAGGACGTGCGGAGCGCAGGACTTAGCTCTCCGGCGCTCATTGTTGTGGGGAAGGTTGTTTCCCTGCGGGAAAAGCTGGGCGCGCAGACGGAAGAGCTGCGGGACTCCCGCGGTTCGGATGCACCCTTATGTTCCGTAGAAAAAGGCGGAAATGATAAGTGCAAAAGCTGCGAGGTCATTGTTCCGAAGATTGGTTGCGATACCCTTGCGCTTACAAAGCTGCTTCGCAAAAAGGGAGTTGAGGTGAGGGAGATTCAGGTCGGCGAGATCAGGCTGCGGGATATCGAAATACAAAAGGATGACCTGCGGGAGGTGACATGGCTGATCTTTACGAGCCGGAATGGAATCGCCGGATTCTTTGGCAGTCTGTTTTCCTCGGGAATGGATGCAAGAGATCTGTCAGGCGTCCGCATTGCGGCGGTTGGAAAGAAAAGCGCGGACTGTCTCCTTGCGTATGGCGTGCGCGCAGATTTTCTTCCGGAGCATACAGATGAAGAGAGCCTGATCGATGGATTAAAAGGGAAGCTTCGGCCGGAAGATGTGATCTGGCATCCGACCGGAGATACGGGAAGTGGAAGAATACAAAGCGCTTTGGAAAATATCTGTGAATGCTGGTCGATCTGCGTCTATGAAAATGTTGCAACAGGAGCGAAACCTGTGGATGCGGACGAGGAAGCCGGGGTATTTTTTACATGCGCATCCTCAGCGGAGCGTTTTATCGGCCTGCTGAAACCGGAAATTACAGAGAGGTGGAAGGAAAAAGGCACTGCATATTCCATCGGGCCAAAGACGAGCGCAAAGCTTAAGGAGCTTGGAGTACGGACGATACGGGAGGCAAAAGAGGCTTCCTATCGTGCATTAGCGGAAAAATATGCTGAATAATACACGGAAATTATACAAACAAAAGTGGACAGGCAGAAGGTTAAGTGCTAAAATATTTTTGAATAATTAATTTTTAGGAGGAGTTAAATATGAAAATTGCAATTGGATGCGATCCTAATGCACAGGAAGCAAAGGAACAGCTGATTACATTTATCGAGTCTAAGGGGTTGGGCGAGATCGTTGATTTTGGAAGCGAAGATCCGATCTATGCTCACACAGCTACAAAGCTTGCAGAGGCAGTAGCAGCCAAAGAGTGCGACAGAGGAATCCTGATCTGCGGAACAGGAATCGGCGTTTCCATCGCAGCGAATAAGGTTCCGGGCGCTTATGCAGCGCTTATATCTGACATTTATTCCGCTAAGAGAGCGCGTCTCAGCAACGATGCCAACATCGCTTGTATGGGAGCTTTCACGATCGGTAATAAGCTTCGTGAGGAGCTTGCAGAAGCATTCCTGACATGCGAGTTCGTACCGGGATGCTCATCACAGCCAAAGGTTGACGCTTTCGTCGCTTACGAGAAAGAGCATACAAAATAATGATCTGAGAGAAGATCTGTAGTTATCACAGATCAGATAGTTTGATTCAAATGTTTCGGGGCAGATGCAACCATCTGCCCTGTTCTATGTTAATTCAGATGTACAATGCGGACAGCGCGTAGCGTCGGCGGCAATTTCGCTCTTACAATAAGGACATTCTGGCGAAACCATATTACGTGCGATTTCAATTAATCTGATAGAAAAATGAAAACTCTTATAGTATAATGTCTAAATGTGAAATGGAATCGACAGAGTTTATATCAACTGGGAGTGAGAGTGATGAAAAAGGGTCTGGTTCTTCTTCCTGTGGTTTCCGGAATTTTATGGGGAGCATCCGGGATATTTGTCCGTCAAGCAGGCGCAATGGGGATGACAACATATACGATCGTAGCGTCCAGAGTGATCGTGGCTGTAGCTATTATGGGAATCGGGATGGCGTTCTTTGACCGTTCGCTTCTGAAGATCAAGAGGAAAGACGCATGGGTATTTGCGGCGGGCGGTATCTTTGGGATGCTTGGTCTGAACCTTTTTTATAATATGGCGATCGAACGGCTGACCTTGTCGCTGGCTGCAGTTCTGATCAATCTGAACCCGGTGTTTGTGTTGATTCTGGCAGCAATATTTTTCCATGAGCGGATCACGGTCAGGAAAACAGGCTGTATGCTTTTTGCGCTTGCAGGGTGCATACTGATAAGCGGGGTTATGGAGAGCAGCATCACGATAACAAGGACGGTAATAGCGGGGATCGTCCTTGGCGTACTATCTGGTTTTTCTTACGCTCTTTACAGTATGATTTCAAGGATAGCGATCGACCGGGGATATCATCCTCTGACCGTGACATTTTACTGCATGGTGGTTCTTAGCGTTGTTCTTCTTCCAGCGACCAACTGGTCGATGTGGGGCAGCATTATTCGGGAGGCTCCTGTGCCGAATATCCTTTTTATGCTTGCGCATTCCATGTGTTCATCAGTGCTTCCGTATACATTGTATACGCTGTCCCTGAATTATCTGGAAATGGGGGTTGTGTCGATCCTGACTTTCGGAGAGCCTGTGGCTGCAACGTTATTTGGGGCGCTCATATTTAAAGAAGAACCAACGTTACTGAGTATCATTGGACTTGTGGTTACGATTCTGGCGTTGATACTTCTTGGACGAAGTAAAGATGCTGTCAGCGGGAAATAACAGGGTGAGGAATATGCAGATAGAAAAAATTGCTGTGATCCGTACGGATTTTGCAGAAAAATTCGGGATTCCGCGGCAGAGCGGACTGGTGGAGGAATTGGAGGCAAGGATTGTTTTCGAACCCGGATACCGCGACCGTTCGGCGTTCAAGGGACTGGAAGAATATTCCCATATCTGGCTGATATGGGGATTTTCAGAAGCAAGACGGGATGGCTGGTCGCCGACTGTGCGCCCGCCGCGGCTTGGCGGGGACGTGAGAATGGGCGTCTTTGCAACGCGGTCTCCATTTCGCCCGAATGCGCTGGGACTCTCCTGTGTCCGCATTGAGCGGATCGAATGGGATACAAAAGAAGGTCCGGCAATCATTGTACGCGGGGCGGATATGCTGGATCAAACTCCAATCTACGATATCAAGCCGTTTCTTCCGTATGCGGACAATCATCTGGATGCAAAAGGAGGATTTGCGGAGCAGTTTGCCGATTATGGCCTGGAGGTTACGATCCCGGAGAGATGGGAAAAGGAGATTCCAGGAGGGAAGCTTTCCGCCATCCGGGGCGTCCTTTCGCAGGATCCAAGACCTTCCTATCAGAATGATCCGGAGAGGATATATGGAATGAAATTTGCCGGAATGAATATCCGGTTCCGCGTAAATGGAAATGAGTTGATGGTATGCGAGGTGCAGAAGCTTTGACAGAGGATATGTTGCAGAATGAAAAAACAGCGGATGCAAAGATGCCGGATGTATGCGGCAGGCCGGAATATATGCTCAGGCATTATTTTGGCTATGACAGCTTCCGGGAGGGGCAGAAGCCTTTGGTTGATGCGGTGCTTGAAGGGCGCGATGTGCTTGGGATCATGCCGACGGGCGCCGGGAAATCCATCTGCTTTCAGATCCCGGCTCTTCTGATGGACGGCATTACACTGGTGATCTCGCCGCTGATCTCTCTTATGAAGGATCAGGTAAGAGCATTGAATCAGGCCGGGATCCATGCGGCGTTTTTAAACAGCTCCCTGAGCGTTTTGCAGTACCGGAAAGCGCTTTTGCTTGCGGAGCGCGGCCGGTACAAGATCATCTATGTGGCTCCGGAACGTCTGGAGACCGAAGGCTTTCTTCAGTTTGCGCTGTCACCGGGGGTAAAGATCAGCTTCGTTGCAGTGGATGAAGCGCATTGTGTATCCCAATGGGGACAGGATTTCAGACCAGGCTATCTGAAAATACTTGATTTCCTTGAGAAGCTTCCGTATCGTCCGGTATTGGGGGCATATACGGCAACCGCGACGGCGGATGTGCGGGACGATATCCTGGATATTCTGAAGCTGCAGGAACCGCTGCTTCTGACAACGGGATTTGACAGGAAGAATTTGTTTTATTCGGTGAAAAAGCCGGCGGATAAGTTCCGGGAGCTGAAGACATATCTGAGTCAAAAGGTTCGGGAGGATCCGGATGTCAGCGGGATCATCTACTGTCTGACAAGAAAAAAGGTTGAGGAGGTGTGTTTTCTCCTGCGGCAGGAAGGATATTCGGTGACAAGATACCACGCAGGACTTTCCGACGAGGAGCGGCGGGAGAATCAGGAGGCCTTTATCAACGACCGGAAACAGATCATGGTGGCGACAAATGCTTTCGGAATGGGGATCGACAAGGCGGATGTCCGGTTTGTCATTCATTATAACATGCCGAAAAATATGGAAAGCTATTATCAGGAGGCCGGGCGCGCGGGTCGTGACGGCGAGCCGTCGGAATGTATCCTGTATTATGAACCAATGGACGTCCGAACCAATCGGTATTTCATTGATAATAATGAGGATAATAAGGAACTGGATGAGTTTACACGGGAGATTGTGAAGCAGAGAGATGAAGAACGGTTGCAGAAGATGATATTTTACTGCTTTAAAAATACGTGTCTGCGGCAGTATATTCTGGAGTATTTTGGAGAAAGCGGCCCCGGTTATTGCGGAAATTGTCAGAATTGCCTGACCGAATACGAGGATGTAGATATCACAAGGGAGGTAAGGGCGATCCTTTTGTGCATCCGGGAAAACCGGTGGTCGTATGGAACGGCGATGATCATTGATATCCTGCGAGGTGCAAAGAATCAGAAGGTCATATCCAGAAAGCTGAATGAGAATTCGCAGTACGGAGCGTTGTCGGATGTGACGGCTCTACGGCTTCGGCAGGTCATACAGGAGCTTTGTGTGGAAGGCTATCTTACAACGTCGGATGATACATACCCTACGCTAAAGCTGACCGGGCGCGGAGCAAAATTTGCCGGATCCGGCGGGCGGATCACGATGAAGCTTGCCCGTGAAAGGGCGGATACTGTTGCAGAAAAGGGAAGAAAACAGAAGCCGCGGATCGGGGCGGCAGCCATATTATCGGAAAACGAGCATCTCCTTTTCGAGCGTCTGCGTGAAGTCCGTAAGGAGATTGCGACAGAAGAGCATGTGCCGCCGTATATGGTCTTTTCTGATAAAACGCTGGCCGGAATGAGCAGGAACCGCCCGGAAACGCTGGCGGGACTTCGGCTTGTGCCGGGGGTTGGCGATTATAAATTAAAAAAATATGGCAAAAGATTTCTTCAGGTGATTTGCCAATACCAGTGATCGATGGTACAATAGTTGTCGCGCGGATCAATCCGGCATCAAAATAAAGGAGTTTAGGAATATGTCGAATAATAGAATGAATGTGCATAACATGACAGTGATCGCAATGTTGTCTGCGGTTGCATTTATCCTGCAGTTTTTTGAATTCAGCGTACCGCTGATGCCTGCCTTTATCAAGCTTGATCTTTCTGATCTCCCGGCTCTCATCGGCGCATATGCGGTCGGACCGGTCGGCGGCGTTGCGATCGCGCTGATCAAGAATGTGATCCATCTTACCGTCTCGTCCAGCGGCGGGGTCGGCGAATTGTCGAATTTTATCTTAAATGCAATTTTCGTCCTCCCGGCAGGGATCATTTACCGGAAAAAGAAAACAAAACGCCGGGCGCTTGTGGGGGCGATTCTGGGAGCCGTATTAATGTCGGTGCTCAGCGTATTTACAAATTACTTTATTATTTATCCGGTATATTATAACTTTATGCCAAAGGAAACTATCATCGCGGCGTATCAGGTGATCTTTCCGGGTGTGAAGACGATATTGCAATGTCTGATCGTATTCAATCTGCCATTTACTTTTATTAAGGCGATGATCAGCGTTGTGATCACATTTTTGGTTTATAAACATATTTCTCCGGTGCTCAAAAAGATCGGGCAAAAGAATCAGGAGTTATAAAAATGCTGTTATTATCAAAAGAAGACATTCGAAAAGTATTTACAATGAGAGATGCGATCGAAGCGGATAAAAGAGCGTTTCAGCTTGTAGTTGAAGGAAAATGCGACACGCCGCTTCGCACGAACCTTCTGGCGCCGAAGCATGAAGCGGGATTTCTGTTTATGCCGGCATACTGCGAGGAGATGGATGCGGCGTCCATCAAGATCATTACGCAGTTTCCTCACAACATTGAGAAGGGAATCCCAACGTCATCGGCGCAGGTCATCCTTCTTGATGGAAATACGGGATTTATTCTTGCGGTACTGGATGGCGACTATGTAACGCAGATCCGCACGGGAGCCGCTTCCGGGGCGGCGTTCGATCTGCTGGCAAAAAGGGAATGTAGGATCGGGGCACTGATCGGAACGGGCGGACAGGCAGCCGCGCAGCTGGAGGCCATGCTTGCGGCAAGAGAGCTTGAAGAGGTTCGTGTTTATTCGAGGAATCAGGAGCGCACAAGGGCATTCGTCCAGCGAATGCAAAAGGAGCTGGAGGCTTATGGGGCGAAGATCATTCCGGCGGGTTCCTCGGATGAAGCCATCGATAACGCAGACCTTGTTATCACGGCAACCCCATCGAAAACACCGGTGTTTGACGGGACGAAGATCAAACCGGGGGCAACCATCAGTTGTGTCGGATCCTACCAGTACCACATGCAGGAGCTTGATCCGGCCGTATTGCCAAGAGCATCCAAAATTTATTTTGACTCGGCGGACGCGGTTCTCTCGGAAGCAGGAGATATTCTCCAGCCGCTCGATCAGGGGATCATCACAAAGAATGATTTCACCGGGGATCTTGGCATGGTTGTAAAAGGAGAGCTTGTGGGACGCGAGAATGATGATGAGATCATTGTCTTTAAAACCGTTGGCGTAGGAACACAGGATCTGGTCGCGGCAAAAGAAATCTACGAAAAGGCTGTAGCGGCAGGTATCGGAACAGAGTGGTAAAGAGAGCAAGGAGGAGACGCGTGAAAAGAGCATTGATCGCCATGAGCGGCGGCGTGGATTCATCGGCGGCGGCAGCGCGCATGAAGGAACTGGGTTATGACTGCATGGGCGCAACGATGATGTTATATGAAAATGAAACGATCGGGATCAGCAGGCAGAGAACGTGCTGTTCGCTGGATGATGTGGAAGATGCAAGAAATGTGGCGATGCGTCTTGACATACCATATTATGTGATGAATTTCAAGGCGGATTTCAAGGAAAAGGTCATGGATCGTTTTGTGCAGTCCTACCTGGCCGGGTGTACGCCGAACCCCTGCATTGACTGCAACCGTTATCTGAAATTTGAGCAGTTGTTTCACCGCGCGCAGGAGCTGGGATGTGATGTGATCGTGACAGGGCATTATGCACGGATCGGATATGATGATGAGCGGGGACGCTATACACTGCGAAAAGCTGCGGATCTTTCCAGGGATCAGAGCTATGTGCTCTACAGTCTGACACAGGAGCAGCTTGCGCATACGTGCCTGCCGCTTGGAGAGTACACAAAAAAAGAGGTTCGCGAGTACGCGGAAAAATATGGCCTTATCAACGCGCGGAAGCGCGACAGTCAGGATATCTGCTTTGTGCCGGATGGGGATTATGCCGGATTTATTGAGCGATACTGCGGAAGAAAATGCGGCGAGGGCAATTTTGTTGACAGAGAAGGAAATATCATCGGCCCGCATAAAGGAATCTGCCATTATACGATCGGGCAGAGAAAGGGACTTGGCATTGCGGCGGCAGCTCCGCTCTATGTCAATGAGATCCGCCCGGACACCAACGAGGTTGTCCTTGGCTCCAATGACGAGCTCTTCAGCCGTGACCTGACGGCGGATGAATTTAACTGGCTTTCCATCGAACCGCCAAAGCCGGACTGTCCGCTTCGGTGCAGCGCGCGAATCCGCTACCGCCATAAGGAGCAGTCGGCTGCGGTCGTGCGCCGGAAGGATGGACGCGTTGAGGTGCGGTTTGATGAACCGCAGCGTGCGATCACGAAAGGGCAGGCGGTCGTGCTGTATGACGGCGAATATGTCCTTGGCGGAGGTACAATATCAGAAGTTCATATATAATTTTGGCCATACTTGATTGTAAAAACAGGTTGTCAAATGCGGAGTTTCAGGGAAAGAATCTATTGACACTCTGCTTCTGGATGTTTACAATAGAAAAAGATGAGACAGTTCGTTTGTACCATCCTGTCTATAAACAAAACCAGGGCTTCTTTTTTATGTATGGATTACGTATGAGGGCGCCTGACGGGCGTTCTTTTTTATTGCGGCGCAGGGAGGGAAAAGATGTATTATATTACCACGGAAGCCAGCTTTGACGCGGCGCATTTCCTGAAAAACTACAAAGGGAAATGCCGGAATATTCACGGTCACCGCTGGAGGATCGTACTCAAAGTGAAAAATACGGATTTGCTTGCCGACAAACAAAATGAAGGTATGGTCACTGACTTTAAAGATCTGAAAAAGGATCTGAATGAGGTTGTAGATAAGCTGGATCATACGCTGATCTACGAGAGGGACTCGATGCGGCCGGAACTGGTTCGTATGCTTCGCGAGGAACGTTTTGCACTTACCGAGGTTCCGTTTCGCCCGACAGCGGAGAATTTTTCCAGATATTTCTACGACACGATGCAGAAGAAAGGCTATGATGTGGCGGAGGCGGTCGTCTATGAGACGCCGAAGAACTGCGCCGCCTATGATGGAGAATCGTTGTATGATATATAAAGTAGTTGAGCATTTCATCAGCATCAACGGCGAGGGCTGCCGGGCGGGACAGCTTGCGCTCTTTATCCGCATGAAGGGGTGCAATCTGCATTGTACTTATTGCGACACCAAATGGGCGAATGAAGCGAATGCGCCTGCGGTGGATATGACATTGGATGAGATTGTGGCGCTGGTGCAGAATTCCGGGGTGGAAAATGTCACACTGACCGGAGGGGAACCGCTTCTTCGGGAAGGGATGCCGGAGCTTTTGAGGCGGCTTTCGGGAATTCCGGGGATTTCCATAGAAATAGAGACGAACGGAAGCGTTGATCTTGCGCCGTATGCGGACATTGCGGAGAATATCCTGTTTACGATGGACTATAAGCTTGCCTGCAGCGGGATGGAAGAACAGATGCATCTTCCGAATTTTGACGCCTTAAGAGAAAAGGATACGGTGAAATTCGTCGTTGGGAGCCGGGAAGATCTGTTGCGTGCCAGGGAGATCATCGGGCAATACGGACTCATAGGAAGAGTACATATTTACCTCAGCCCTGTATTTGGCAGCATCGATCCAAAGGAAATGGTTGATTTTATGGTGGAGTATCGTTTCAATAAAGTGAATCTGCAGCTTCAACTGCACAAATTTATCTGGGATCCGGATCAGAGAGGCGTCTAGGATACCAGAGACAGAAATAGAGGAATAATGATATGATTGATACAGAAGCAATTAAGGAACATATCCGTGGAATACTGATCGCACTTGGGGATGATCCTGACAGAGAAGGGCTTGTGGAGACCCCGGATCGTGTGGCGCGGATGTATGAGGAAGTATTTGAAGGCATGAATTATACGAATGAGGAGATCGCGCAGATGTTCAGCAAGACCTTTGACCAGCCAGGCGGCAGCGAATCCGATATGGTTGTGGTGAAGGATATCGAGGTATTCAGCTATTGCGAGCATCATATGGCGCTGATGTATGATATGCGGGTCTCTGTGGCTTATCTGCCGAAGGGGAAGGTGATCGGACTCAGCAAGATTGCCCGTATTGCGGAGATGGCGGCCAAACGGCTGCAGCTTCAGGAGCGCATCGGAAGCGATATTGCAGAGATCATGACGATGGCGACCGGAAGCGAGGATGTGGCAGTGTTTATTGAAGGGTGTCACAGTTGTATGACTGCGCGCGGAATCAAAAATACGCCGGCGAAGACATATACATCGACGCTGCGGGGCAGATTCCGTACGGATCATGACCTGTATCTGCGGGCGCAGGGCGCATAGCAGAGGGGCAGGCATGGAGAAACCGGACAACCAGAATGTTGGAGGTAGATATGAAGGTTTTGGTACTTGTCAGCGGCGGCGTGGACAGCACGACCTGTCTGGCGATGATGGCAGATAAATATGGAAAGGATCAGGTGACGGCGCTGTCCATGTTTTACGGGCAGAAGCACAATAAGGAGCTGGAGTGTGCGCGTGCGGTCGCGGAATATTACGGAGTGGAGTATATGGAGCTGGATCTGTCTTTGATCTTCCAGTACAGTAATTGTTCGCTTCTTAGCCATTCCACGGAGGAAATCCCGCAGGAATCCTATGCAGAACAATTGAAAAAGACGGACGGCGCGCCGGTATCTACGTATGTGCCGTTCCGCAATGGATTATTCTTATCCTGCGCGGCAAGTGTGGCGCTTTCCAAAGGCTGTAATGTGATCTATTATGGCGCGCACAGCGACGATGCGGCCGGAAATGCCTATCCGGACTGCAGCGATGCGTTTAATCAGGCGATGAATCAGGCTGTTTACGAGGGCAGCGGTCATCAGCTTGAGATTCGCGCCCCATTTGTAAATATGACAAAGAAGGATGTTGTCGCAGAGGGACTTCGCCTTGGCGTTCCGTACGAACTCACATGGAGCTGCTATGAAGGGCATGAGAAAGCGTGCGGTATCTGTGGAACATGCATTGACAGAAGAAAGGCGTTCGAGGCCAACGGGGCGATCGACCCGATCCAGTATGAGAGGTAGCAATTATGAGCAGAAACAGGGAAGAGGGAAAGGATTTATCCCTTTTGGGGAACCAAAAAGTAAAGTATCCGACGGATTATGCGCCGGAGATGCTGGAGACCTTTGATAATAAACATCCGGATCACGATTATTTTGTAAAATTCAATTGTCCGGAATTTACAAGTCTCTGTCCGATCACGGGTCAGCCGGATTTTGCAGCGATCACAATTTCCTACGTACCGGATGTCAGGATGGTGGAGAGTAAATCGCTGAAGCTGTATCTGTTCAGCTTCCGCAATCATGGCGATTTCCATGAGGACTGTGTGAATATCATTATGGAGGATCTGATTCGGCTGATGGATCCGAAATATATCGAAGTGTGGGGGAAATTCACCCCGCGAGGGGGTATTTCTATTGATCCGTACTGTAACTATGGCCGGCCTGGCACGCGATGGGAGCAGGTCGCGTGGGACAGACTGGCAAATCATGACCTGTATCCGGAGAAGATCGATAATCGATAAGAAATCCCGCAGATCATAAAACAGAGCATTTTGAAAGGGGAATTTTTGTGAATGACAAATTAACGCGGGAGGATATCCGTAAAATGGAAGAGGAGATCGAGCACAGGAAGCTGGTCATCCGGAAGCAGGCGCTGGAGGACGTAAAGGAGGCCCGTGCGCAGGGAGACTTAAGCGAGAATTTTGAATATAAGGCGGCAAAGCAGTTCAAAAATCAGAATGAAAGCCGGATCCGTTATCTTGAGAGCATGATAAAGACAGCGCAGATCATTGAGGATGAGGCGCAGGATGACGAGGTCGGGCTGAATAAAACGGTAGAGCTTTATTTTGAGGATGACGATGAAACCGAAGAGTATACGATCGTTACAACGATGCTTGGCAATTCACTGGATGGAAGGATCAGCATTGAATCTCCGATCGGCAAGGCGATATTCGGACATAAGGTTGGAGATACCTGTCACGTGGAAATTCAAAAAGGCGCGGGATATGATGTGACGATCAAAAGCATCCGGAAATCGGAGGAGGATATTCCGATCCGGAAATTCTGAATATTTGGAAAAGAAATGGCGAAATATAGTGCATAAGAAGACGGGGATATATAAATGGAGAAGAAACATTATAAAATGAAAGAGGTAGTTCTTAAAATAGCCGACTGGCTTGAGACGGTCATAGCGATACTTCTTATTATAGCGATCGTTGTGCTTGGGGCAAGGCTTGTCTTTGAAATGACGCATATGGATTTTGTTGAACTGGGATCTGATTCCATGCAGCATATGCTGGAATATTCCTTCAGCCTTGTGATCGGCATCGAGTTTGTCCGTATGCTGACAAAGCACTCAGTTGGAAGCATTATAGAGATCACGTTGTTCTCCATCGCAAGAGGTATGATAGCAGAGCATCAGGACGGCCTTGAAACCATACTCCTGATCTGCGCGCTTCTGATCGCAACCGTTATCCGCAAGCATTTTCTGCTTCCGGGGGATATGGAAGAGGAAAAAGAAGAATAGACAATATCATCAGAGGAAGTCATATTACATTTATTTTGTATACGGCTTCCTTTGGCTGTTTTCAGTCATAAGTATCAACTTCCTTCATATGATAGTAGTAGAATTATCAGAATCGTAGCATAGGAAAAGTAGAAAAATGAGAGAATCTATGTTATATTGAAAAAAGAATGGAGGACGCATTATGATTTTGGTGAATACAGATTATATCAGCGGAAAGGAACTGGAGATGCTTGGCATGGTGCGCGGGACAACCGTTCAGACCGTACATGTAGGGAAGGATTTTATGGGCGGCCTCAAGAATCTGGTCGGAGGAGAATTAAATTCCTACACAGAGATGCTCAATACGGCCCGTGCGATCGCTACAAAGCGTATGTGTGAAGACGCGGAGGCGATGGAAGCGGATGCGGTGATCAATATCCGGTATGCATCCTCCGCGATCGTCCAGGGAGGGGCGGAGATCCTTGCATACGGAACGGCAGTAAAATTTGTCTAAGATAAGATAGACAGGCGGTCGATCCTGACAGCGGCAATTCACTGTATCGCCGGGCGGCGCATATCATGATGTAAGAACGTATTTCGGAGACAGGTGCGGTGCGGTTTTGTGAATTGCGGGAAAAGATCGTTATCAATACAAAAAACGGACGCAATCTTGGAAAGATCTGCGATCTCAGGATTGACCGGTGCTGCGGAAAGATTCACGCGATCATTGTGCCGGGTCCATACAAGATCTGTTGCCTGTTCGGCAGCAGCTCGGAATATGTCATTCCGTTTGACTGTATTGTCCGGATCGGGCCGGATGTTGTACTTGTGGATATCTGCGAAGAGAAATTTTTAGTATCAAAAGAATGATCGGAACTGGAAAGAAGGAGGAACAAAAGAGATATGAAGTGTCCATATTGCGGCCATTTAAATTCGCGTGTTGTGGATTCAAGGCCGGCAGAAGATGGTAGTTTTATCAGGCGGAGAAGATCCTGTGATGAGTGCGGCAAGCGTTTCACAACATATGAAAAAGTTGAGACGATTCCGCTGATCGTAATTAAAAAGGATCAAACCAGGGAACAATATGACAGGACAAAGATTGAGCGCGGGATTCTCCGGGCGTGTTATAAGAGATCCGTGCCGACTGAGGCGATTCAGTCTGCGATCGATGATATTGAGAAGGATATTTTCAAAAAGGAAGACAAGGAGATCCACAGCAGCGACATAGGAGAGGTCGTTATGGAACATCTGAAAGCGATGGATCCGGTAGCATATGTCCGGTTTGCCTCCGTATACCGCGAGTTCAAGGATGTGAATACGTTCATGGACGAGCTCCGTCAGGTGCTGGGGCAGTAGGCTATGCGGACATACAAGATGAAGATCGCCTATGATGGCGGGCGCTATCAGGGATGGCAAAGGCAGCCGGGTACGGAACTGACTGTACAGACGCAGCTGGAAAAGGCATTGTCTAAAGAGATCGGATATCCGGTTGAGATACATGCGGCGGGCAGGACGGACGGCGGAGTTCATGCATACGGGCAGACCGCTCATATGAAGGTTGCGGGAAAGCAGGATGAAAAGAAGCTTTTGCAGTCTGTGAATGCGATCCTTCCGGAAGATATCCGCATTGTAAATATGGAGCTTGTAAAAAACAGCTTCCACAGCAGATATCAGGCAAAAGGGAAGCGGTATCGTTATTGTATCGATCTGGGGGAAAGACCGGATGTATTCAAACGAAAATACCGGTTTCATTATCCGGGGAAGCTGGATCTGGATGCGATGAAACGGGCGTCGGAGTACCTGAAAGGGAAACATGATTTTTCCGCATTTACGGATCGGAAAGAAGACGAAAAATCAACGGTGAAATACATTTATGATGTTGAATTTGATCTGCAGGGAAATGAGCTGTTTCTTAACTTTTACGGAACCGGGTTTCTGTACCATATGGTGCGTATCATAACCGGAACGCTTCTGGAAGTGGGAGCGGGGCAGCGTTCGCCGGAGAGTGTCCTAAAGGCGCTTGATAGCGGTATCCGTCAGGATGCGGGATTTCTGGCTCCGGCGTTGGGATTATTTCTTATGGAGGTCATCTATGAAATTTGATATGCACTGCCATACGAAGGAAGGTTCCCTCGATGGTCAGGTTTCGATAGAAGATTATATTGTACGGTTGAAGGAACTGGGGTATGGAGGGATGCTCGTTACAGACCACAATTCCTACAATGGGTATCGATATTGGAAAAAACATATAAAGGATCAGCGGCATACGGATTTTACTGTGCTGAAAGGGATCGAGTATGACACGATCGATGCGGGACATATTCTTGTTGTCATGCCGGAGACGTTGAAAATGAATCTTTTGGAGCTCCGCGGCCTTCCGGCGTCCGTGCTGATCGACAAGGTGCATAAATACGGCGGAATACTCGGCCCGGCGCATCCGTTCGGCGAGAAATATATGAGCTATGCCAATGCAAAATGCCACCGGAAGCACCCGGAGATCAGTCGTCAGTTTGATTTTTATGAGGCATTCAATTCCTGTGAATCCATGATGGCGAACAAAAAAGCCGCAATGCTGGCGGAAAGATGTGATGTTCCGGGATTCGGAGGAAGCGATTCGCACCGGCTGGATTGTATTGGCACCGGGTATACAAAGCTGCCGGATGAAATCCGGACGGAGTCCGATCTGATCCGTCTTGTGAAGGAAAAGGCGATGGACCAGATCCAGGCGGGCGGAACATTTTACACGGGTACGGCGCGCGAAAAAATGGGACGGGCGAAGGAACTTCTGAATTTTTCCTTCTGGGTCTATAATAAAGCGGCCGGTTATACCAGGGTCTTTCAGCGGCAGGATGCGCTCTCCCATGAGGAGCGCTCGGTGCGGCCGGGAGCGCCGGAAAATCCGGAGCTTGTAAAGGATGAATTATAGATAAATGCAATGGACGTATAGATGAAAGCAATTTTACGAAGCTTCTTCTCTCTGTTAAAATGATATTTAACAGTAACTATCATTTTCAAAGGGAGAAGGAGTTTTTATTATGGAATTAAAAAAGAATTTGCCGGAAATTTTTGAGGAGTTTGCAGAAGGTCGCCAGAATGCCTTTTTGGGCGTTAAGAAGGTCAAGGATGCAGGGAAACCGGTTATCGGTATTTTCTGCACATTTTTCCCTCAGGAGCTGGCGGTAGCCATGGACGCGGCGGTAGTATCTCTGTGCGCATCATCGGATGAAACGATCCCGGATGCGGAGAAGGATCTCCCGAAGAACCTCTGTCCTTTGATCAAGTCCAGCTATGGATTTGGCAAGACGGATAAATGTCCATTTTTCTATTTTTCAGATATTGTAGTCGGCGAGACAACCTGCGATGGAAAGAAGAAGATGTATGAATATCTCGGAGAGTTCAAACCAGTGCATGTTATGGAATTGCCGAACCGTCTGAGCGAGGGCGCGATCCAATACTACCGCTCCGAGATCATCCGTATGAAGGAAAAGCTGGAAGAGTTCTTCGGCGTTACGATTACAGAGGACGATATCCGCAGAGGCATTCGGGTGAAAAATGCAGAACGCACGGCGATGAAGAATCTGTACAGTGTTATGAAAGCGGATCCAACGCCGATTACGGGGATGGATCTTCTGAACACATTGATCGGGACGACATTTAATTTTGACCGCGAATCGATTCCGGGACAGCTTACTGCTCTTAAGGAGAAGATCGAATCAGAAGGCGTGGTTACGGAGAAAGCGCCTCGTATTCTGATCACCGGATGTCCGATGGGAGGAGCAACGCTCAAGGTCGTAAAGGCTATCGAGGAAAACGGCGGACGTGTTGTCGGATTCGAGAACTGCTCCGGTGCGAAAGCCGTGGAAGATAATGTAGATGAGTCCAATCCGGACGTCTACGATGCACTTGCAAGAAAGTATATGAACATCGGATGCTCTGTCATGTCGCCGAACGACAACCGCATCAGGCTTCTGGATAAGATGATCGATGAATACAAGGTTGACGGCGTTGTGGATATGATCCTACAGGCCTGTCATACATACAATGTTGAGACGCGCCGCATCAGGAAATTTGTCAATGAGGAAAAGAATATCCCGTATATCAGCGTGGAGACGGATTTCTCCCAGGCGGACGTCGGACAGCTGACAACAAGACTTGCCGCATTTATTGAAATGCTGTAATACAATGCTGCCAGGGATTCAAGGTCATGCATTTTATGCCTGCATAAATGTGCATGACCCTGAATATGGAAGGAGTCTTTAAATGGGAAGTAGACAAAGACGCTTTGGCGGGAATGCAGTGAAAAGCAGAATAAGGAAATTCATTTCGTTTGTATTGATTGTTACTTTGTTTATTGGGATAGCCAGCCTGTTTACGGATGAAGGGGTAGTTCAGGCAGCCCCTGAAAAACATGTCTGTCTTGTTGGGGATTCCAAACTTATTGGCCTGAAAGGATATGTTTCATCGGCTGATAAGTACAAATGGTTTTGTACGGTATCGGCGGGGTATAACGATTGGTTTACAAACAAAGGACATTTTAGAAAAAACGGTTATAAGGATTTGTGTACATGGCTAAAGAAAGCGAATGTAAAGGCCAATGATAATAATATATATATCTGCATGATCATACTTGGATCGAATGATTATGCATGGTACGGAAATTCTGCATCTGCGTTAAAGAAGAGGGCGCAGATGTATGCAGATGGAATGAACACTCTCGCAAAAAAGTATAAATATGTACAATTTGCCTATGTTGCAAATGCGCCTGTCGGCAAGTCTTCGATGCAGAAAAAGCTGGATAAATTTCACGGTTATGTGAATAAAGCAATTGTCAAAAAGAAAAGAGAAAACTTAAGTTATTTTGATCCACACGCCGGTTTTAAAAAGCTTATTAAGAAAAACTGCTTCAAATATCTGGCAGGCGACAGAGTGCATTATACGCAGTCGGGAAATAAGGTTCTATGGAAGAGTATACAGACGGTTATGAAACAAGTTGGAGATCAGAAGTCTTCAAAAGCAAAATAGTGAAACAGGAATCATTTATTTGGAGGAATAAAAATGCTTAATGCGACAGTCCCCGCTGCCCTATATCAGTGAATAGCCGAGTTTTAAGATGGAGTTCCAGTCACTTTT
>CAZPXF010000021.1:0-28550 GCA_964590945.1 uncultured Lachnospiraceae bacterium
AATATTATACAGAATTCCCCGTTTTTTTGGAACCATTTTGTGAGAAATATGCTGTACTTTTTGAAATACACGTATTATAATTGGTTTATGTATGTGCTCATAGAAAGAAAGGGAAGAAAAGTGGCAGAAAAGAAACGCAAAAGAAGAAGAAGGAAGAGGAGACGTAAGAGTACCGGGGTTTATAAAAAGGTTTTGAAGATTGCAGGAATTGTTGTCATAGTGCTGGTTGTCGCATATCTTGCAGTCGGCTTTTATTTCCGCGGCCGGTTTAATCCGGGGACGAAGCTGAATGGACTGAGCGTATCGGGAAAGACGGCCTCCGAGGCGGAGAAACTGATCCAGAACAGCCTGGATGAATATGTTCTTCAGGTTACGGACAGAAGCGGAAAGACAGAACAGATCAGGGGAACGGACATTTCACTGCAATATGTGTCGGACGGAACTGTTTTGGCGGCTTTGAAAAAGCAGAATTCATTTACGTGGCCGAAATCTCTTCTGTTCGGAAGTAATGAGAAGATGGAATATTCTCTGGAATATGATGACGAGGCTCTTAAGGAAGTCGTTTCCGGGTTCTCCTGTATGAATACGGAGGAGGAAGAGGATCCGAAGAATGCATATCCGGAGTATCAGGATGGGACATTTACGATCGTTCCGGAGGAATATGGTTCTAAGGTCGACGAGGATAAGTTCAACAAGGTCCTGGCCGATAAATTAAACAGCCTGAATGATACTTTAAATATGGAAGAAGAGAAATGCTATGTTGCGCCGGAGTACACGGCTGATTCCACAGAGGTGGTCGAGGCGTGCGACAAGCTGAATTCTTATCTGAATGCGCAGATTACATATAAGATGCATAATGATGATACGGTAGAAGTCTCGAAGGATGAGCTTGCCGGGATGCTGTCCTACAGCAGCAAGATGAAAGCACAGGTGAAGAAGAAGAAGGTGAAGGAATATATCCAGACCTTAAAGGATAAGTACGATACTGCCGGTGAGACGATCAAATTCAAGACCGGATCGGGCAGGACGGTGAAGGTTTCCGGAGGAGACTTTGGATGGTGCATCGATCTTGAGACAGAAGCAGATCAACTGATAAAAGATATTAAGAGCGGCGGACAGACGGAACGTGAACCGGAATACTCCCAGACAGGAGATATTGGCGATACGTATGCGGAGGTCGATCTGACAAACCAGCATATGTATTACACAAAGAACGGCAAGGTGATCCTTGACTGTGATGTTGTAACGGGAAATGTCAGCGCAGGCAACGGAACTCCGGCAGGGATCTTTTCTGTTACCTATACGCAGAGAGACAAGACGCTCCGCGGTCCGAAGCAGTCGGACGGAAGCTACAAGTGGGAGAGCTTTGTATCCTACTGGATGCCGTTTAACGGCGGGATCGGTTTCCATGACGCGACATGGAGAAGCAGCTTTGGAGGAACGATCTACAAGACCAATGGTTCGCATGGCTGCGTCAATATGCCGCCGGCTAAGGCGAAAGAGCTTTTTGGCTATTTGGAAGCAGGAACGCCGGTTATTGTGTATAACTGATTTATGACAAAGAGGTTTTTATGTATAAGCTGATAAAAAGGGACGGACTTGCAAAAGCAGGCGAGTTTCATACGGTGCATGGCGTGATCGAAACGCCTGTATTTATGAACGTCGGGACTGCGGCCGCGATAAAGGGCGCTGTTTCTACGGAGGATCTGGAACGGATCGGGACAAAGGTTGAACTGTCCAATACTTATCATCTTCATGTAAGACCCGGCGATCAGGTGATCAGGCAGCTTGGCGGACTTCACAGGTTTATGTCCTGGAATAAGCCGATCCTGACAGATTCGGGAGGATTTCAGGTGTTTTCTCTGGCGGGACTTCGCAGGATCAGGGAGGAAGGCGTCCATTTCCAGTCCCATATAGATGGAAGAAAGATTTTTATGGGACCGGAGGAAAGTATGCAGATCCAGTCGAATCTGGGTTCAACGATCGCCATGGCGTTTGACGAGTGTCCTTCGAGCCGGGCAGACCGGACGTATATTCAGAATTCCGTAGACCGTACGGCGAGATGGCTGGAGAGATGCAAGAAGGAGATGAACAGGCTCAATAGTCTTCCGGATACGGTCAATCCGCATCAGATGCTGTTTGGCATTAACCAGGGAGGGGTCTTTTCAGATATCCGGATCGAACATGCCAAACGGATCCGGGAGCTGGATCTGGACGGATATGCGATCGGCGGCCTTGCGGTCGGTGAGACGCATGAGGAGATGTACGGCGTCCTTGATGAGGTTGTGCCGTATCTCCCGCTTGAGAAGCCGACGTATTTGATGGGAGTCGGTACTCCGGCGAATATCCTGGAGGCGGTTGACCGGGGCGTTGATTTTTTTGACTGTGTATATCCGAGCCGGAACGGGCGGCATGGCCATGTCTATACCAATCATGGCAAGCGGAACCTGTTCAATGCGAAATACGAGCTGGATGACAGGCCGATCGAGGAAGGGTGCGGATGTCCGGCATGCCGGAGATACTCGCGCGCCTACATCAGACATTTGCTGAAGGCGAAGGAGATGCTTGGAATGAGGCTCTGTGTACTTCACAATCTCTATTTCTACAATACTATGATGGAAGAGATACGGGAAGCCATCCTTGAGGGAAGGTACAAGGAGTACAAGAAAAAGAAACTGGAAGGCGTTTTGGAGAAATCCTGAGTCCGGAAATTACAAAATGTCTTGCTGAATTGAAAAAAATTGTGTATGATGGTAAAAGCGATTTTTATTTAGGAGGAGATTTATATGAATGCACCATTATTGTCATCCGGCGGAAGTATGGGTGTTATGATTCTTGTTTACGTAGCGATCATCGCTGTATTTTGGTTTTTCCTGATCCGCCCGCAGAACAAAGAGAAGAAGAGAGTTTCAGCAATGCTTGCTGATATCGAAGTTGGCGATACAGTTCTTACGACAAGTGGATTCTATGGAGTTATTATTGATATTTCTGAGGAAGACGTCATTGTAGAGTTTGGAAATAACAAAAACTGCAGAATACCTATGCAGAAGGCTGCAATCATGCAGGTTGAGAAAGCCGGAGAATAAGAAAAGATCTTAAAAAGCAGTTTTGAGGCGTCGAAAGCTTTCAGGCTGCTTTTTATGAATTGCCAGGGCATCCGATCAGGAGCCCCGGGAGGGGTTCCTGAAGGAAGAAGGAGGAGTTCACTATGAAAATGAATATCGGCGTTATCTCAGGCGATGGTATCGGGCCTGAGATCGTGACGGAAGCAAAGAAGGTTCTCGATAAGGTCTGCGAAGTATATGGCCATGAGATTGCATACACAGATATTTTGATGGGAGGCGCTTCCATCGACGTCCACGGAGTTCCGCTTACAGACGAAGCCATCGAGGCGGCAAAGGCAAGCGACGCCGTATTGATGGGTTCTATCGGCGGAGATGCGAAAACGTCCCCGTGGTATAAGCTTGAGCCGTCTAAGAGACCGGAGGCCGGACTTTTGAAGATCCGGAAGGCGCTGAATCTTTTTGCAAATCTTCGGCCGGCTCTTTTGTACGAGGAGCTGCGGGGAGCATGTCCGCTTAAGGAGGAGATTTCTGCCAAAGGTTTTGATATGATGATCATGCGCGAACTGACAGGCGGCCTGTACTTTGGCGACCGGGTAACAGAAGAGCGTGACGGCGTTATGACGGCGGTCGATACTCTTACGTACAATGAACATGAGATCCGCCGTATCGCGAAACGCGGATTTGATATCGCAAGGAAGCGCCGGAGGAAGGTTACAAGCGTGGACAAGGCAAATGTGCTTGATTCATCCAGACTCTGGCGAAAGATTGTAGAAGAGGTTGCAAAGGATTATCCTGAGGTATCTTATGAGCATATGCTGGTTGACAACTGCGCCATGCAGCTTGTGAAGGATCCGGCGCAGTTTGACGTGATCCTGACAGAGAATATGTTTGGAGATATTCTGTCGGATGAGGCGAGCATGGTCACAGGATCGATCGGTATGCTGGCGTCCGCAAGCCTCAATGAGACAAAATTTGGCCTGTACGAGCCAAGCGGCGGATCAGCGCCGGATATCGCAGGAAAAGGAATCGCCAATCCGATCGCAACGATCCTCTCGGCAGCTATGATGCTCCGGTTTACATTCGATCTGGACAAAGAGGCGGACGCTGTGGAGGCGGCTGTCAAGAAGGTTCTGAGATCAGGCTACCGGACGGTCGATATTATGTCAGAGGGTAATGTTCAGGTCGGGACATCCAGGATGGGAGATCTGATCTGCGGATTTATCGGATAAAAATAATAAGAATACAGATGAGATTTGGGTTTCCGAAAGGAAATTCATAATCTGTTTACTTTAATGAATTACATTGAAAAAGAAAAGAGGAATTAGTACCATGCAGTTAACAGGAGCTGAAATTGTAGTAGAATGCCTGAAAGAACAGGGTGTCGATACGGTTTTCGGATATCCGGGAGGAGCAATCCTCAATGTATATGACGCTCTTTACCGGCATCAGGATGAGATCAGACATGTGCTGACCTCCCATGAGCAGGGGGCGTCCCATGCAGCTGACGGTTATGCAAGAGCTACCGGTAAGGTTGGCGTTTGTCTTGCGACGAGCGGGCCGGGCGCAACGAATCTGGTTACGGGAATCGCAACAGCGTATATGGATTCTGTGCCTATTGTTGCGATTACATGTAATGTAGGAGTTCCGCTTTTGGGAAAAGACAGTTTCCAGGAGATTGATATTGCGGGCATCACGATGCCGATCACAAAGCATAATTATATTGTCAAAGATGTGGATGATCTTGCGGATAAGATCCGGAAGGCTTTCCAGATTGCAAGAAAGGGGCGCCCGGGGCCGGTTCTTGTGGATATACCAAAGGACGTCACCGGCGCGGTTACGGAGTACACAGCAAAAGAGCCGGATATTCCAAAACCGATGACCTCCGCAATCACGGATGCAGATATTGCGAAAGCCGTAGAGATGATTGACAAGGCGGATAAGCCATACATCTTTGTCGGCGGCGGCGCAGTAATATCCGGGGCAAGCGAAGAGGTCAATAAGTTCGCACATAAGATCGATGCGCCTGTTACCGATTCTCTTATGGGAAAGGGAGCGTTTGACGGCACGGATCCGTTGTATTCCGGTATGCTGGGAATGCACGGAACAAAGGCCTCCAATTACGGCGTGAGCCAGTGCGACCTTCTGATCGTTCTGGGGGCAAGATTCAGCGACCGTGTTACGGGAAATGCGGCGAAGTTTGCGGATCAGGCCCGGATCCTCCAGGTGGATGTAGATCCGGCGGAGGTGAATAAGAATATCATTGTTGACCACGCGGTGATCGGTGATGTGAATGAAGTGCTGAAAAGGCTGAACGCAAAGGTGAAAGAGAAGAAGCATCCGGAGTGGGTTGCCCGGATTGAAGAATATAAGCGCAAATATCCGATGCGGTATCACGAAGACGTCCTTGCCGGGCCGGCGGTTATCCGGGAGATCTACCGCCAGACGCATGGGGACGCGATCATCACGACGGACGTCGGACAGCATCAGATGTGGGCGGCGCAGTTTTACAGATACAAGGAGCCGAGGACATTTCTTACCTCCGGCGGGCTTGGGACCATGGGCTATGGGCTTGGCGCATGTATCGGCGCGAAATGCGGAAGGCCGGATAAGGTCTGCGTAAATATCGCGGGCGACGGCTGTTTCCGTATGAATATGAATGAGATTGCCACAGCGGCAAGATACAACATTCCGATTATTGAGGTTGTTATCAACAATCACGTTCTTGGAATGGTCCGTCAGTGGCAGACTCTGTTTTATGGGAAAAGGTATTCACAGACAGTTTTGAATGACGGGGTAGATTTTGTTAAAGTAGCGGAAGCGTTGGGGGCAACTGGATTCCGTGCTGCAACAGAGATGGAATTCCGGGAGGTTTTTACAAAGGCACTCGAACACGATGGACCGGTAGTGATCGACTGTCAGATCGACAGCGATGAGAAGGTATGGCCTATGGTTGCGCCAGGGGCTGCTATCAGCGAAGCGTTCAGTGAAGAAGACTTAAAGTCAGAATAAAAACCAGGAGGATGAAAAAGATGAGCAGAGTGTATAACTTTTCAGCAGGACCGGCTGTACTGCCGGAGGAGGTACTCCAGGAAGCGGCGGACGAGATGCTGGACTATCAGGGAAGCGGCATGTCTGTTATGGAGATGAGCCACAGATCCAAAACCTATGACAAGATCATCAAGGATGCAGAGGCGGATCTGAGAGACCTGATGAATATTCCGGATCATTATAAGGTGTTGTTCCTTCAGGGCGGCGCCAGCCTTCAGTTTGCAATGATCCCGATGAATCTGATGAAGAACGGAGTTGCGGACTATATCATAACCGGACAGTGGGCAAAGAAGGCGTACCAGGAAGCGCAGAAGTACGGTAAGGTAAATAAGATCGCGACCTCGGAGGATCTGACTTTTTCTTACATTCCGGATTGCTCCGATCTCCCGGTCTCTGAGGATGCGGATTATGTATATATCTGCGAAAATAATACGATCTACGGAACAAAGTATAAGGAGCTTCCCAATACAAAAGGAAAGACTCTTGTAGCAGACGTTTCTTCCTGCTTCTTATCAGAGCCGGTTGATGTGACAAAATATGGCGTGATCTACGGCGGCGTCCAAAAGAATATCGGACCAGCAGGCGTTGTGATCGTGATCATACGCGAGGATCTTATTACCGAGGATGTTCTTCCGGGAACTCCGACGATGATGAAGTATAAGACACATGCGGACGCGCAGTCCCTCTATAATACGCCCCCGGCATATGGTATTTATATTTGCGGAAAGGTATTTCAGTGGCTCAGGAAGATGGGCGGCCTTGAGGCAATGAAGGAACGCAATGAGAAAAAGGCAAAGATTCTTTACGATTATCTCGATCAGAGTAACCTGTTTCAGGGAACTGTTGTGAAAAAAGACCGTTCTCTTATGAACGTACCGTTTGTGACAGGCGATAAGGACCTTGATGCGAAATTTATTGCAGAGGCGGACGCAGCAGGCTTTAAGAACCTGAAGGGGCACAGAACTGTCGGCGGCATGCGCGCAAGTATTTACAATGCTATGCCGATCGAGGGCGTTCAGAAGCTGGTCGCGTTTATGAAGAAATTTGAAGAGGAGAATCTGTAAAATGTATAGATATCATTGTCTGAATCCGATTTCCAATGTCGGATTAAAGAGATTGCATGAAAATTATGAAGTTGTCGACAATCCAAAGCTCGCGGACGGGATTCTTGTACGGAGTGCGGATATGCATGAGATGGAATTCAGCAGCAAGCTGAAAGCCGTGGCAAGAGCCGGAGCCGGAGTGAATAACATCCCGCTTAAAAAATGCGCGGAGAAGGGTATTGTCGTGTTCAATACGCCGGGCGCGAATGCAAACGCAGTGAAGGAGCTTGTGATCGCAGGAATGCTGCTTGCGGCGCGCGATATCATCGGCGGGGCAAACTGGGTTGTATCTAATAAGGACGATGAGAATATTGCAAAGACGGCCGAGAAAAAGAAAAAGGCATTTGCCGGAGGAGAGATCACAGGAAAGAAGCTTGGCGTGATCGGACTCGGGGCGATCGGTATCCGCGTTGCCAATACGGCGGTGGATCTCGGCATGGATGTATACGGCTACGATCCATATATGTCGGTTGATGCGGCCTGGCATCTGTCCAGAAGCATCCGCCATGCAAAGACGGTGGAGGAGATCTACAACGAGTGCGATTACATCACGATCCATGTTCCGGCGCTTCCGTCTACAAAAGAAATGATCAATGAAGATGCGATCGGTCTTATGAAGAACGGCGTGGTCGTTCTGAATTTTGCAAGAGACGTGCTTGTTAAGACAGAAGCTATGCTGGATGGATTAAGGAGCGGGAAAGTAAAGCGTTATGTGACGGATTTCGCAGTTCCTGAGATAGCAGGCGCAGAGCATGCGATCGTTCTGCCTCACCTTGGAGCGTCTACGGCAGAGGCGGAAGACAACTGTGCAAAGATGGCGGTTTCCCAGATGATGGACTACCTTGAAAACGGAAATATCAGGAATTCCGTGAATTATCCGGACTGTGACATGGGAAAGATCACGGGCGTTTGCCGTATCGCGATCCACCACCAAAACATTCCTAATATGCTTGGCCAGTTTACAGGACTTATGGCAAGTCAGGGCGCGAATATCAGCGTTCTGACAAATAAGAGCAATAAGGATGGATTTGCCTATACGCTTTTGGAGCTGGATACAGACGTTTCCAGGTGTACAACGCAGAAGCTGGAGGAGATTGAAGGCGTGATCAAGGTTCGCCTGATCCGTCCGTAGATTCTGAAAATAAATAAACGGCGCCGCTCAATATCGGAAACGGCGCCGTTCTTTCTTTTCTCTATCTTCTGGTCAGCAATGCGTGGATCTTTTCTGTCGGAGTCATAATATTTGTGATGGATGTATCGTGATTCAGGGAATCAATGATAAGAGCAAGGAACTTACTCATATCAGCGGCCACGAAGTACGGCTTCTCATATGCTTCCGGCGGAAGGTATGTAAGATTCGTTGTGATCAGACAATCCAGATATCCCTTCTCATAGAATTCATCAAATTTATCGAATCCGTCGGTGAAAAGTCCGAAGGTCGTGCAGACGAATACCCGTCCGGCGCGGCGCTCCTTTAACTGCTTGGCGACGTCCAGCATACTTTCACCGGAGGAGATCATATCATCGATGATGACCACGTCCTTGCCGGTCACGTCATCTCCGAGAAATTCATGCGCAACGATCGGGTTCTTGCCATTAACAACTGTCGAATAGTCGCGCCTCTTGTAGAACATTCCCATGTCAACGCCGAGGACGCCGGAGAAATATACGGCGCGGTGCATAGCGCCTTCGTCCGGACTGATGATCATCAAATGCTCCTTGTCCGCCCGGATATCAGGCTTGGCCCGGAACAGCGCCTTCATGAGCTGGTAGGAAGGCATAAAACTGTCAAAACCCTTCAAAGGAATGGAATTCTGTACACGCGGATCGTGGGCGTCAAAGGTCAGAATATTGCTGACTCCCATAGCCATCAGTTCTTCCAGAGCCATCGCGCAGTCCAGCGATTCGCGCTTGGTTCTCTTGTGCTGGCGGCTCTCATACAGAAACGGCATCACAACATTGACGCGGTATGCTTTCCCGGTTGCCGCGGCAATGATACGCTTCATATCCTGATAATGGTTGTCCGGCGACATATGGTTCTCATAACCGTTTAATGAGTAGGTCAGGCTGTAGTTGCAGACGTCGGTCATGACAAATACATCTTTCCCGCGGATGGATTCCTGGATGATCCCCTTTGCTTCACCGGAGCCAAAACGCGGTACGGAAAGTCCTACTAAATAGCTGTCCTGATTATAGTGCGGATGCAAGGACGGGGTGGAAGCAGACGTCTCGTCGTATTCACGCCGAAAGCTGACAATATAGTCATCTACCTTCTTCGCAAAATCAATGCAGCTCGGAAGCGCTGCGATCTTGAGGGGAGCAACGGGAAACGACTGCTCCATCATATTTATTTTATTGTTATTATTTGCCATAATTTCCTCCAAAAGGTTTATTCACGTTGATTTTAACATTATATAATTCCATAGGTCAAGAAAGACAGCATAAAAATTGCTTTTTCTGAAAAAATTTAGTATTATGGATGAGAATGATGTATTTCTATAATGATTTTACAGAGGTTTATTGTGAAAAAGCATAAGATTAAATATGTGCAGCCGGGCAGTATTGCAGAGGAATTGGAGATCGAGGCGGGGGATTATCTGCTGGCTGTCAATGATCAGAGTATAGAGGATGTTTTTGACTACCATTATCTTGTCAATGACGAGGAGGTCATTCTCCTGATCGAGAAGGCCGACGGGGAGGAATGGGAGCTTGAGATCGAGAAGGAGTTTGAAGACGATCTGGGGATTGAATTTGAGCAGGGACTGATGGATGAGTACCGGTCGTGCAGAAATAAATGCGTGTTCTGCTTTATTGACCAGATGCCTCCGGGGATGCGTAAGACTCTGTATTTTAAGGATGACGATTCCCGGCTTTCCTTTTTGCAGGGAAATTATGTGACGCTGACGAATATGAGCGAGGAAGATATCGACCGGATCATCCGCTATCACCTGGAGCCGATCAACGTCTCCTTTCAGACGACCAATCCGGCGCTTCGCTGCAGGATGCTGAACAACCGGTTCGCCGGGGACGCCCTGAAAAAAGCGGAGAGACTGCGCGATGCGGGGATTGAGATGAATGGGCAGATCGTCCTGTGTAAGGGACTCAACGATGGAGAAGAGCTGGACAGAAGCATCCGGGACCTGGCCGGATATATTCCATCGCTCAGGAGCGTATCGGTCGTGCCGGTCGGACTTACGAAATACAGGGATGGACTTTATCCTTTGGAACCGTTCTCAAAGGAAGACGCGAAAGAGGTGCTTTCCTGTATTCACAGATGGCAGAAGGATCTGTTTCAGGAATACGGAACGCATTTTATCCATGCGGGGGACGAATGGTATATTCTTGCCGGGGAGGAGGTTCCGCAGGCGGAGAATTACGACGGCTACCTCCAGCTGGAAAATGGCGTCGGCATGCTCCGGCTTTTGATCGATGAATTCGCGGAGGCGTTTGAGGCGGCGGAGCCGTCGGATGAGAGCTGCCATTATTCTATGGCGACCGGGGCGCTTGCATATCCGTATCTTTCGGGATTTCTTGCCAGAATGAAGGAGAAGTTTCCGAATATGCAGGTAGATCTCTATGCGATCCGCAATGATTTTTTCGGGGAGCTGATCACCGTTGCAGGCCTGATCACCGGACAGGATCTGATCGCGCAGCTCAAGGATAAGGATCTGGGGGACGAGCTTCTGATCCCGATCAATATGCTGCGCGCCGGAGAGGATGTTTTTCTGGATGATCTGAGGATAAAGGATGCAGAAGAGGCTTTACAGACGAAGATTCGTGTTGTAAAATCAAGCGGGCGGGATTTTATTGAAGCAATTAGGAACAGGAGAGAAAAATGAGTAAACCGATCGTTGCCCTTGTGGGCAGGCCAAATGTGGGGAAATCCACATTATTTAATTCGCTGGCAGGCGAGATGATCTCCATTGTCAAGGATACTCCAGGAGTAACAAGAGACCGGATCTATGCTGATGTGAGCTGGCTGGACAGGAATTTTACGATCATTGATACCGGAGGTATTGAGCCGGACAGCAAGGATGTTATTTTTTCGCGGATGCGTGAGCAGGCGCAGATCGCGATCGATACAGCAGATGTTATTGTGTTTATTACGGATGTGCGCCAGGGACTTGTGGACGCGGATTCCAGGGTGGCGGATATGCTCAGACGTTCGGGCAAGCCGATCGTACTGACGGTAAATAAAGTGGACAGCTTTGAGAAATATATGCCGGATGTATATGAATTTTACAATCTTGGTATTGGTGATCCGGTACCGATCTCCGCGTCGTCACGGCTCGGGATCGGGGATTTCCTGGATGAAGTCATCCGGCATTTTCCGGCAAGGACAGAGGAGGAAGCAGAGGATGACAGACCGAGGATCGCGATCGTCGGCAAGCCGAATGTAGGAAAGTCTTCTATTATTAATAAGCTCCTCGGCGAGAACCGTGTGATCGTATCTGACATAGCCGGGACAACGAGGGACGCGGTAGATACGGCGATCAGGCACAATGGAAAGGAATATGTTTTTATTGATACGGCGGGACTTCGGAGAAAGAGTAAGATCAAGGAAGAGCTGGAGCGCTACAGTATCATCCGTACGGTGACGGCTGTGGAGCGCGCGGACGTTGTACTTATGGTCATCGACGCTACAGAAGGAGTAACGGAGCAGGACGCCAGGATCGCAGGTATTGCCCACGAGCGGGGCAAGGGCATCATTATTGTCGTAAATAAATGGGATGCGATCGAGAAAAATGACCGCACGATGCGGGAGCATGAGGCAAATATCCGCCGCACGCTTTCCTATATGCCGTATGCGGAGATCGTCTATGTGTCCGCGTTGACCGGACAGAGGCTGATGAAGCTGTATGACAGGATCGATATGGTTATTGAGAACCAGAACATGCGCGTTGCGACAGGCGTGCTGAATGAGATCATGACGGAGGCCGTTGCGATGCAGCAGCCGCCATCGGACAAGGGAAAGAGGCTGAAGCTCTTTTATATCACACAGGTAGCGGTCAAGCCGCCGACCTTTGTCATCTTTGTCAATGACAAGGAGCTGATGCATTTTTCCTACATCCGTTATCTGGAGAACCGTATTCGTGAAGCGTTTGGCTTCCGGGGAACAGCGCTGAAATTTTTTATCCGTGAGAGGAAGGAGAAATAATGGAACGATTGTTATGTATTCTGATCGGATATGTTTTCGGCCTGTTTCAGACCGGATATATCATCGGGAAGCTTCATCACATTGATATTCGTGACTATGGAAGCGGCAACTCAGGGACTACCAATGTCATGCGCACCCTTGGGCGCAAGGTGGGACTTATCACCTTTTTCGGAGACGGACTCAAGTGTTTTTTCGCAGTTGTTGTTGTAAAGATGCTTTTTATTTCTGCATATCCGAATACGATCACGCTGCTTGGCATGTACGCCGGAGTCGGGGCGATACTTGGACATAATTTCCCATTCTACATGAAGTTCAAAGGGGGCAAGGGTATTGCGGCTACGGGAGGTCTTATCCTGGCGGTCAATTTCTGGATGGCAGTGATCGCGCTTGCGGTATTTGGAATCGTCGCATTTACGACAAAATACGTCTCGGTGGGGTCGCTGGCAGTTACCGTTGTATTCCTGATCGAGGTGATTACATATGGTACGATGGGGAAATTTGGGCTGGCGCAGCCATATTTGTATGAACTGTACGGCGTGGTCGCTTTCCTTATGTTGCTTGCATTTTATAAACATAAGGCTAATATTCAAAGACTGTTAAATGGAACAGAAAATAAAATTGGTTCAAAAAAGAAAAAGGAGTAGCTTATGAGAAAAATTGGTGTAGTTGGGGCAGGAAGCTGGGGAACGGCTCTGGCGATACTGCTCGAAGGTAACGGGCATGATGTAACGGTATGGTCTATCGACAAGGCGGAGGTCGATCTTCTGAATACGAAGAGAGAGCATCCGGCGAAGCTTCCGGGGGTGAAGATTCCGGAGTCGATCACATTTACGACGGATCTTGAAGCAGCTATCAAAGAGAAAGAGTTTGTCGTTTTGGCGGTTCCGTCCCCGTATGTGAGAAATACGGCGCGGAATATGAGGCCGTACGTTGCTGACGGACAGATTCTTGTGAATGTTGCAAAGGGAATCGAGGAGAGTACCCTGAAGACTCTCTCCGTGCAGATCGAAGAGGAGATTCCGCAGGCGGATGTTGCCGTTATGTGCGGGCCAAGCCATGCGGAGGAGGTCAGCAGACGTCTCCCGACTACATGTGTAGTTGGAGCGAAGACACAGAAGACGGCGGAATTTGTCCAGAGCGCGTTTATGTGCGAGGTGTTCCGCGTATACACGAATCCGGATATCCTCGGTATGGAGATCAGCAGCTCCCTGAAAAATGTCATCGCCCTTGCTGCAGGTGCGGCAGACGGCCTTGGGTACGGGGATAATACGAAGGCTGCGCTTATCACAAGAGGTATCGCCGAGATCACGCGCCTTGGCGTGAAGATGGGCGGCAGACTGGAGACCTTTGCAGGACTTACCGGAATCGGAGATCTTATCGTGACATGCGCAAGCCAGCACAGCCGCAACCGCAAGGCAGGTTATCTGATCGGTCAGGGAAAGACGATGCAGGAGGCTATGGACGAGGTGAAGATGGTCGTGGAAGGCGTCTATTCCGCGAAAGCGGCAAGGGCGCTTGCTGAGAAATACGAAGTTTCCATGCCGATCGTTGAGGAAGTCAATAAGGTTCTCTTTGAAGGGAAAAATGCGCGTGACGCTGTGCACGACCTGATGATGCGCGACAGCAAGACCGAGCATGCTTCCTTCGAGTGGCCGGATGCAAAATAGAAAATGGCATAATTTGAAACCCCTTTCCATATAATGCAATAGCTGATGATGGAAGGGGTTTTTTGATGGATCACTCGGAATTTGAAACATACAGAGATATTCAGGCAAGGACAAATGGAGAAATCTATATCGGCGTTGTAGGCCCGGTGAGGACGGGAAAATCGACATTTATCAAGCGGTTTATGGATCTTCTCGTGCTGCCCCATATGGACGATGCCAATGAGCGCGAGCGGACAAGAGATGAACTGCCGCAGGCGGGTTCGGGCAGGACGATCACGACAACGGAGCCGAAATTTATCCCGAAGGAGGCGGCGTCCATCCGGCTGGACGGGGATGTACATGTGCGCGTCCGGCTTGTGGATTGTGTGGGATATATGGTAAACGGCGCATCCGGGCATACGGAAGAAGGACAGGAGAGGAAGGTCAAAACGCCGTGGAACGACAAGGAAATTCCATTTACCCAGTCAGCAAAGATCGGAACCCGGAAGGTGATAAGGGATCACTCGACAGTGGGGATCGTTGTGACGACGGACGGCAGTATCGGCGATCTTCCAAGAGAAGCCTATCTTCCGGCGGAGGAACAGACGATCCGGGAATTGCAGGAGATCAGAAAGCCGTTTCTTGTGCTGGTAAATTCCCGGAAGCCTTATAGCGATGAGGCGAAGCAGACGGCAGCGCAGATGGAAGAAAAATATCAGGTAACAGCGCTGGCGGTAAACTGTGAACAGCTTCAGGAGCCGGACATTCACCGGATCATGCAGAAGCTCCTGTACTCCTTCCCGGTGACGGAAATCCGCTTCTTTTTGCCGAAATGGGTGGAAATGCTTCCGGCGGAGCATGAGATCCGGGCATCTATCGTGGATGCGGTTCGAAATGTGATGGGGAAGCTGGATTATATACGCAATGTGACGGACGGCAGCTTTGAGTATGACAGCCCGTATATTGAAGCCATGCAGCCGGAAAAGATCGAGATGGACACGGGAGTCGTCCATGTGATGCTGCGGGTATTCCAGAATTACTACTATGATATATTAAGCCGCCTGACCGGTTCGGAGGTGCGGGATGAATACGATCTGATACAGAATATCCGTCTTCTCTCGGAAATGAAGAAGTCCTACGAGCAGGTAAAGGATGCCCTGGACGCTGTGCAGAGCCGGGGTTATGGCGTCGTGATCCCGGACCGCAGCGAGATACGTCTGGAGGAACCGGAGGTTGTGAAGCATGGAAGCAAATATGGAGTGAAGATCCATGCGGAGGCGCCTTCCATACATATGATCCGCGCGGATATCCAGACAGAAATCGCGCCGCTTGTGGGAAATGAAAAGCAGGCGGAGGATCTGGCCGCGTATATCAGGGAATCCGAATCAGATACGGACGGAATGTGGAATACGAATATTTTCGGGAAATCGGTCGGCGAGCTGGTGACCGAGGGAATCCGTGGACGCATTCTGATGATCAATGATGAGAGCCAGCAGAAGCTTCAGGATACGATGAAGAAGATCGTCAACGAGAGTAACGGCGGCATTGTATGTATTATCATATAAATTTCTGCGGCTGCACCTGAATTTTAAGATGTTTTAAGATTGACATGCGGGCAGAAAGAAGTTGTAAAAAACAAGAGAATCCGATATAATTTTTTATAGGATCCGGAAATGAAAATATGTATGCAGAAGACATCCAGAGTCTGTGATTCCTTTTGGATGTTTTTTGCATAGTTTTATGTAGTACAGAAGATTACTTGCAGTGCGCAAAAGGATGCAGGTTCTTTTGCGCGCGTAAGATGCAGATGGAGGAAAATGATGCGGAATATAGATTCTAACGCGTTTGATACGATAGAGGATATCGTGAAGCTGATCCTTCCGCTAAAGGCGGATGCGATGGCAGAATGCAAGTCGCGGTTTGCAAGTCTGGCGAAACCGGTGTACGGCCTTGGAAAGATGGAGGATCTGTTTCTGCAGTTTGCAGGGATAGAGAGGACGCCGGAGGTAGACATACGTAAGAAAGCGCTTGTTATTTTCCTCGCGGATCACGGGGTGGCCTCTGAGGGGGTTTCCCAGACGGATCACCGTGCAACGACAGCGGTTGCAGATCATCTGGCAAAGGGAAATGCACTCATCCAGTTGATGGCGCGAAAGACGGACGCAGATGTGATCCCGGTGGATATCGGCGTGAAGGATGACACGCTGCTGAAGGATCAGAAGATCCGGCGCGGGACAGGCAATCTTTGCAGGGAGATGGCTATGACGCGGGAAGAGGCGGAGAAGGCCGTTCTGCTTGGGATACGCACCGCCTGGGACCTGAAACAGGAGGGTTATCAGCTCCTCGGCGCAGGAGAGATGGGAATTGGAAATACAACGTCCGCCAGCGCGGTTACGGCTGTTATGCTTGGGGAGGAGGTTTCCAAAGTGACGTGGAAGGGCGCCGGTCTTACAGGCGAGGGCTGGCGGAAAAAGGTTGCAGTCGTTGAGGAAGCGATCAGGCTGCATGCGCCGGAGAGGAAGGATCCTTTGGATGTATTGGCAAAGGTCGGCGGACTTGAGATTGCAGGCATGACCGGCCTGTATCTTGGGGGCGCGGCGTTTGGTATGCCGGTTGCGATCGATGGCTTTGCATCGGCGGCGGCAGCATTTCTCGCGTCAAAATATTCTTATCTGATCCGAAGCTACGCGTTCCCGTCCCATTTGCCAAAGGAGCCGGGGGCGAAAAAGCTTCTGGAGCGGATGCAGATGTATCCGGCGCTGGATTGCAGCTACAATCTGGGACAGGGTACGGGAATCATTTCGATTTTCCCGATCCTGGACATGGTTCAGGAGGTCTATGACCACATGGAGACGTTCGAACAGTTCGGGATCGAGCCTTACGAAGTAATGGGGTGTCATTAGATGAAAGTAACATTTATTTACCATAGCGGATATTTGGTAGAATTGGAGCACACGGCGCTTTTATTTGACTATTATCAGGGGAAGCTGCCGCAGATCGATCCGGCGAAGAAGCTTTATGTATTTGTAAGCCACAGGCATCCGGATCACTACAACAAAAAGATATTCGGGATGTTCCGGGATTTTCCGCATGTGACATTTCTTTTGTCGAAGGATATATGGGAACGTCCGGAGATGCATCATGTGAAATTTATGAAGCCGGGGCAGTCTCTTGGAATGCTGGACGGCGGCAGGATCTGGACGTTCAAATCAACGGATGAGGGCGTTGCTTTCCTTGTGAAATGTGAGGATAAATATATTTATCATGCCGGGGATCTGAACTGGTGGCACTGGGAAGGAGAGCCGGACAATTACAACGATATGATGCGGATCAATTATCAGAAAGAGATCGGCTGCATGAAAGAGATCCTGGAAGAAGAAAATGCGGAGCTGGATGCTGCCTGCGTTGTTCTGGATGAGCGTCTGGAGGATGCTTACAGCTACGGGATGGAATACTTCCTTGCCAATATCCCGGCAAGGCATGTATTTCCCATGCACTTTTTCGAGGAGGGATATGGCGTCTGCGGCCGTCTGAAAGAAAGCGGTATCAAAGGCGCGGAGAAGGTGGCTGTCATATCGGAACCGGGAATGGAGTTTGAAATATGAAGGTGACGATTTATACGGACGGCGCTGCCAGAGGGAATCCGGACGGGCCGGGAGGTTTCGGGACGGTGCTGGAATATATCGATACAAAAGGGGAGCTCCACACAAAGGAAATTTCCTGCGGCTATAAAAAGACGACGAATAACCGGATGGAACTGATGGCGGTGATCGCAGGACTCGAGGCTTTAAACCGGCCGTGCGAGGTGGAGCTTTATTCGGACTCCCAGTATGTGGTCAACGCGTTCAACCGGCGCTGGATCGACGGGTGGCTGAAAAAGGGCTGGAAGCGCGGGAAAAATGAACCTGTGAAAAATGTGGATCTTTGGAAGCGCCTTCTTGCAGCGAAGGAAAAGCATCATGTGACGTTCCATTGGGTGAAAGGACATGCCGGACACCCGCAGAATGAACGCTGCGATACCCTCGCGACGGCTGCGGCGGACGGGGATGAACTCATAGACGACGTGGCAGGAGAATAAAGCGGGCTTTTCACAGGAATGGGTTTGACAGAAACAGCAGAAAATATTTCTTTACAAAGCATTTTCAAAATGCTAGAATCACAAAGACGAATGCAGGACAAATGGTCGCGGCTGCAAATGCCGAAAGGCTGCAGGCGAGGAAAGTCCGGGCTTCACAGGGCAGGATGCCGGATAACGTCCGGTAGGGGAAACCCTAAGGAAAGTGCAACAGAAATATACCGCTGTCAGGGGGCGCCCACGCGTCGCCCCGGCGATCGATGCGCGTTGCGGATCGATCACAGACAGTAAGGGTGGAAAGGCAGTGTAAGAGACTACCGCCGTCCTGGTAACAGGGCGGGCCATGTAAACCCCATCCGAAGCAAGACCGAACAGAGACGATGCGGCGGCCCGTCGCGTCTCAGGTGGGTCGCTTGAACCTGCTGGTAACAGCAGGTCTAGATAGATGACCATTCCAGACAGAACCCGGCTTATCGTCCTGCTTTCAGAAAATGATCCGTCAGACAAGCGAAAGGTCTGGCGGATTTTATCATTCTGTATAAGAAGGAGGACTGTTGTGTCAGTCCGCATATACGAGTCTGTCCTCGGAAATATCGTTCAGAACATCCTTCAGATATTTCTCTCCCCAGTAATTTGCCATAGGAAGGTTCATATCGAGGTAATTGCCGCAGTCCTTTGCAGCGGCGCCCGGAACGTCCCCCCTGAAATCACGGATGAATGTAAACATTTCAATCAGGAGAGGAACGATATCCCTGGATTCATAGGAACCGGCAAGGATCAGATAGAATCCGGTGCGGCAGCCCATTGGCCCGAAATAGATGGTTTTGTCAGCATACTCGGCGTGGTTGCGCAGGAACGTCGCCCCGAGATGCTCGATCGTATGAACCTCAGCGGTATTCATAACCGGTTCCAGGTTCGGGGTAGTCATTCTAAGGTCAAAGGTTGTGACCGGGTAACCATTCACTTCGTCGACTCTGGATACATAAACGCCCGGTTTTAAGACCAGATGATTGACAGTAAAGCTTGCAATTTTCTTCATTTTCCTCTCCAATCTAAGTTTTCACTTCAGCAATCTAAGTTTTCTGTATGGAAAACTTTGTACTTTCATTATTTTATGTTATAATAATACACAGTTTATATCGATTGCCTTGAAAATGCAAGACTAAGGCAATACGAAAATCGAAGGAGACATATAGAGATGATCAATAATAAGAAAGTATTATTCAGCGGCATGCAGGCAACCGGTAATCTGACTCTGGGAAACTATCTCGGGGCATTGAAGAACTGGGTATCATTAAGTGATGAATATGAGTGCTTTTACAGTGTGGTAGATATGCATTCCATCACGATCCGCCAGGACCCGGCAGAGCTTCGGAAGCGGGCGCGTGCGCTTTTGACATTATATATTGCGGCAGGTTTGGATCCGGAGAAGAATTGTATTTATTATCAGTCGCATGCATCCGGACACGCGGAGCTGGCATGGATCTTAAATTGCTTTACGTATATGGGCGAGCTTGGCCGAATGACACAGTTTAAGGACAAATCGGCGAAACATTCGGACAATATCAACGCGGGGCTTTTCACATATCCTGTATTGATGGCGGCGGATATCCTGCTTTATCAGGCGGATGTTGTCCCGGTTGGTATCGACCAGATGCAGCATCTGGAGCTGACAAGGGATCTGGCGCAGAGATTCAACAATCTTTACGGAGAAGTATTTACGGTACCGGAAGCGTATATCGGCAAAGTCGGAGCTAAGATCATGAGTCTTCAGGATCCCTCGAAGAAGATGAGTAAATCCGATGAGAATCCGAATGCAAGTATTTACCTGATGGACGATCCGGATACGATCATGAGAAAGTGTAAGCGGGCGATCACAGATTCCGAGGGACAGATCCTCTACCGTGATGAACAGCCGGGGATCAGGAACCTGATCGACATTTATTCCGCCAGCACCGGGAAAACTCCGGATGAGGTCGTAAAGGAATTTGATGGAAAAGGATATGGCGAGCTCAAGATGGCAGTCGGCGAGGCGGTCGTATCTGTACTGAAGCCATTACAGGACAGGGTTGCAGAGTTAAATAAAGATAAAGGCTACATTGACAGCGTGATCAGGAACAATGCAGAGAAAGCGAACTATTATTCTACGAAGACACTCAGAAAAGTACAGCGGAAAGTAGGATTCCCGGACAGAGTGCGTTGACAGAAATTCCGTGTTTTTTGGTGAATATGCCTGTAAACTCTTGCATTTTATGCTATGATTTGGTTTAATATAGATAAGAGTTTTTATAAAAACACAAAGAGGAGGAATTTGTCATGACAATGGTCGCTACTGTTATTTCATTATTATGTCTTATTTACCTTGCATATGGTATTCTCGGATCCATTTGGAATATCATCGCAATTTTCTTTGAATTAGCGAAATAAGAATTTATATGAATGTATGACAACGAAATACTTCTGTTCACTGTGGAGGCTGGCAGTGAACAGAAGTTTTTTGCATGTCCGGCAATGAAAAAAGACAACCACTGACGGTATGGTTGTCCTTTACATGTAGAGTTATTCGCTGATAAAATAAGCAAATTAAGCGATTCCGTTTACAGCCTTTGTGAGACGGGAAACTTTTCTTGCGCATGTGTTCTTATGGTAAATGCCCTTGCTTCCAGCCTTGTTGATCTCGGAAATAGCTTCAACGAGAGCAGCCTCGGCAGCAGCCTTATCCTTAGCAGCTACGGCAGTCTCAACCTTCTTTACGTAAGTCTTTACTCTGGACTTGGCAGCCTTATTCCTGGCGGTCTTAGTCTCTGTTACTAAAATTCTCTTCTTAGCAGATTTAATGTTAGCCAATCTGTACACCTCCAAATATATATATCATAGTCATCGTTCATAGTAATGTCAGTCAGAGCGAGACACGAAAATGCTCTTCTTAAACATACTCATTTATCTTAAAATATCCGGTTTCGTCTGTCAATACATATTTTGCAGAAAAATGCAAAAAATGTATCAAAAAGTTTTTGTAAATAACAAAAAAAGGAGTGGGAGCAATGCTTGAAAAATTCAGGATCCGGACAGACCTTGCATTGGAGGAGCAGGAGAGATTTTCCGAAGACCAGATCCAGGTGAATGGGATTGAAGTGCGCGAGTTTTATGATGAGGAGAAGGACATTTCGATCACAAAGGTATTTGTAAAAACAGAAAAAGGCGCAAAGAAGATCGGGAAGCCGGTCGGAACCTATGTGACGATCGAAGCGCCGAATCTCTCTGTGCCGGATGACGGCTACCACGCGGAGGTATCCGTGGTTGTTGCGGATACGGTACGTGGGCTTATGCATGACGGCGTACGGAAAAAGTCGGTTCTTGTCGTGGGGATTGGAAACCGGGTGGTCACGCCGGATGCACTGGGGCCGCATGTTGCAGATAATCTGAAAATCTCAAGGCATATTATCCGGGAATATGGACGTTATGCCATGGACTGCGATGACGCGCCGTCCGTCAGCGCGATCGTTCCGGGGGTAATGGCCCAGACCGGTATGGAGACGACGGAGATACTGAAAGGAATTGTAAATGAGACGAAGCCGGATCTTATCATAGCCATCGACGCTCTGGCGGCGCGCAATACGAAGCGGTTGAGCCGGACAATCCAGATCACGGATACGGGTATTTCTCCGGGATCCGGCGTCGGAAATCACCGGAATGGACTGAACGAAGAGAGCCTTGGCGTCCCGGTCATCGCGATCGGCGTGCCTACTGTTGTGGATGCGGCTACGATCGTCAACGACAGCATGGAGCAGCTGGTCGCGGCCATGGAAAATTCGGAGGCGCTTGACGGCGTCGGGAAGGTGCTCAGGTCGTACAATGCGACAGAGAAATTTGAATTGATAAAAGAGCTTATTTCCCCGAACCTCAACGGTATGTTTGTAACGCCAAAGGATATTGATGAAACGATCAAGCGTATCAGCTTTACAATATCGGAGGGCCTGAACCAGCTGTTTCATCCGGATCATAAAGAAGGATAGCTGCCTCAACGGGAACATGAAGCAGGAGGAAGAACAGTTGCCGCTATGCATGAGATTACATTCTCCGGCATAAATATGATACCAGGGTTTCCAAAGTCGCACGCTTTTTCGCCAACACAAGATGCAAAAGATGCAGGCGGCGCGTGCAAGCCTTAAGGAGGAACATATGCCGGAGAATCGTTTGAAAAATAAAAAGCTTTTAAAGATCAGCCGTGTGCTGATCGCTGTGATTCTTGCAGCGCTTACTGGATATTATCTGTCCTGCACGGGGTTTCGGGTCCTGAAGCCATGGACAACCCGTCTGAACCGGAAGATCGTTTCGGCCTGCAGCCATATCTATACGCCGATCGCTGAATCGGAGGCGGATGGAAATGCAGGTATCTGTGAGGAGGCGCTTTTTGGACGCCATGCATCCGGCCAAAAGCTCCAGTGGATCTTTTTCCGGGCGGCGGCGTGGGTGACGCCGGTGAATGATTATATACTGCGGACACAGACCGCGAGCGTTGCGGCGGATGATGAAGCGACCAGACAGAAGATCCTTGCGTTGCAGGAGCAGGATGAAAATTCTGTAGATGACGAGGGAAATGTCACTATTGTAGATACGGTTCCGGAGGAGGAAAAGGAAAAAGAAGCATCCACGGAAAAGACGAGCGTTATAGATACAGAAAAATTAAAGGATTTTGAGTATTTGAAATCCCATTATTATACTGTGGACAGCACGACATCCATTTCCAGATCGGAGCTGAATGCGGAGGAATTTCTGAAAAAGGATATGACAATCAGTGCAAAGGGAGACAGTCCTAAAATTCTGATCTATCATACCCATTCGCAGGAGGCGTTTGCGGACTCGAAAAAAGGGGAGGAGAGCGATACGGTTGTCGGGATGGGGGACTACCTGACAGAGCTTTTGACGGAGAAATACGGGATTCCGGTTCTCCATTATAAAGGGGTTTTTGATCTGATCGATGGAAAGCTGGATCGCAGCGAGGCGTATGAGCTTGCGAAGCCGAAGATTACAGAGTTATTAAAAGAGAATCCGGATATCGAGGTTATCATTGACCTGCACCGCGACGGCGTTGCACAGAGCACGCATCTTGTAACGCAGATCCATGGGAAGCAGACTGCGAAGATCATGTTTTTTAACGGTCTTTCAAGAACAAATTCAAATGGAAACATCGGGTACCTGAGCAATCCGTATATTCAGGATAATCTGGCGTTTTCCTTTCAGATGGAGCTGAAAGCAGAGGAGCTTTATCCCGGTTTTACCCGGAAGATCTATCTGAAAAGCTATCGGTATAACATGCATTTTCTTCCGAAGACGCTTCTGATCGAAGCGGGGGCGCAGACAAATACGGTGGAGGAAGAGCGCAACGCCATGGAGCCTCTGGCGGAAATCCTTGCTTCCGTACTGAGGCCGGAGAAATAACGGCGGATCGAACAGAGTATTGCGGCGGGCATGGAACCGGGTATTGAGCAGGGTAGAAGGCAGGATATCGAAAATATGTTTGCCTCATTCCGGAAATTATGATAGTATACATTTTATATGGCATCCTTTGCGGCGGCAGGAAGCGCAGGATGCGCAGGAAAAGGATTGGAAAGGAACGGAAAATATGGCAAAGAACACATATGATGCGGGAAGTATTGCGATATTGGAAGGACTTGAGGCTGTCAGGAGACGCCCGGGTATGTACATAGGAAGTGTTTCGACGAAAGGACTGAATCATCTGATCTACGAGGTCGTGGACAATGCAGTGGATGAGCATCTTGCAGGCTTCTGCAATCAGATTCAGGTGACGCTTGAGCAGGACGGTTCGGCGACGATATCCGATGACGGGCGCGGGATTCCGGTTGACATGCATGCAACGGGAGTCTCCGCGGCGCGCGTCGTATTTACCACGCTCCATGCCGGAGGAAAGTTTGACGACAGCGTATATAAGACGAGCGGCGGACTTCATGGAGTTGGCTCGTCCGTTGTGAATGCACTCTCGACGTGGATGGATGTGAAGATCTCAAGGGATGGCAATACGTACCATGACCGCTATGAGCGCGGCATTCCGGTGGAAGAACTGGTGGATGGACTTCTTCCGGTGATCGGGCACTCCAGAAAGACCGGGACGACGATCCAGTTCCTTCCGGATGACACGATCTTTGAGAAGACAAGGTTTCGGGCGGACGAGGTGAAGAGCAGGCTGCATGAGACTGCATACCTGAATCCTGCCCTTACGATCATTTTCCGGGATCGGCGCACAAAGCCTGCTGAGGAAGTGATCTTCCATGAGGAGGAGGGGATCATCGGATTTCTGAAGGATCTGAATAAGAATAAAGAGGCGATCCATGAGCCGGTGTATTTTAGAGGCGAGATGGATGGGATTGAAGTGGAAGCGGCGTTTCAGTATGTAAATGAATTTCATGAGAATGTGCTTGGCTTCTGTAATAATATATACAACTCGGAGGGCGGCGCGCATCTGACCGGATTCAAGGCGACCTTTACCACGGTTATGAACCAGTACGCGCGGGAGCTTGGAATCCTGAAGGATAAGGATGCGAACTTTACCGGGGCGGATATCCGCAACGGGATGACGGCCATCCTGTCGATCAAGCACCCGGATCCAAGATTTGAGGGACAGACAAAGACGAAGCTCGATAATCAGGATGCGGCAAAGGTATGCGGCAAGGTGACAAGCGATGAGATCACCATGTATTTTGACCGTCATCTGGACAATTTGAAAAAGGTACTTGGCTGCGCGGAAAAAGCGGCGAAGATCCGGAAGACAGAGGAGAAGGCTAAGACGAATCTTCTGACAAAGCAGAAATATTCTTTTGACAGCAATGGAAAGCTTGCGAACTGTGAGAGCCGCGACGCATCAAAGTGCGAGATCTTTATCGTAGAGGGCGATTCCGCCGGAGGTTCGGCGAAGACGGCCAGAGACCGTAAGTTTCAGGCGATCCTTCCGATCCGGGGCAAGATCCTGAACGTGGAGAAGGCAAGTATCGATAAGGTTCTTGCCAATGCGGAGATCAAGACGATGATCAATGCATTTGGATGCGGTTTTTCGGAAGGATATGGAAATGACTTTGATATTACAAAGCTCCGCTATGACAAGATCATCATTATGGCCGACGCGGATGTGGACGGGGCGCATATTTCCACACTGCTCCTGACACTGTTTTACCGGTTTATGCCGGAGCTTATTTACGAAGGGCATGTGTATATTGCGATGCCGCCCCTCTATAAAGCGATGCCGAAGAAGGGCGAAGAGGTTTATCTTTATGATGATAAAGCGCTTGAAAAGTACCGGAAGGAGCATACGGGGCCGTTTACCCTGCAAAGGTATAAGGGTCTCGGCGAGATGGATGCGGAGCAGCTCTGGGAGACGACGCTGGATCCGGAGCGCCGGATCCTGAAGCTTGTGGAGATCGAGGACGCCCGCATGGCGTCCGGCGTGACAGAGATGCTGATGGGAAATGAAGTTCCTCCGAGGAAGGCCTTTATCTACGAGAATGCGATGGAGGCGGAGCTGGATATCTAAAGGAATAGAAATGTCTTTGAATGAGCAGACAAAAAGGAGAAATTGCAATGGCAGATACACAGCAGATCATCCGTACCGAATATTCGGATGTGATGAGAAAATCATATATTGACTATGCCATGAGCGTTATCGTGAGCCGCGCCCTGCCGGATGTAAGGGATGGGCTGAAGCCGGTTCAGAGAAGGACGCTCTATGATATGCATGAGCTTGGAATCCGTTACGACAGGCCGTACCGTAAGTGTGCGAGGATCGTCGGAGATACGATGGGTAAGTATCACCCGCACGGCGACAGCTCGATTTACGAGTCGCTGGTCGTTATGGCGCAGGATTTTAAGAAAGGAATCCCCCTGGTAGACGGGCACGGCAATTTTGGCTCCATCGAGGGCGATGGGGCGGCGGCCATGCGTTATACGGAAGCAAGACTTCAGAAGATCACGCAGGATGCGTTCCTTGCAGACCTGGATAAAGATGTGGTTGATTTCGGGCCGAATTTTGACGAGACAGAGAAGGAGCCGGTTGTCCTTCCGGTGCGCATCCCGAACCTCCTGGTAAATGGCGCGGAGGGTATCGCGGTCGGCATGGCGACGAGCATTCCGACCCACAATCTTGGAGAGGTCATCGATGCGGTCAAGGCATATATGCAGGATGAAACGATCACGACCGCGGAACTGATGCAGTACGTGAAGGGGCCGGATTTCCCGACCGGGGGAATCGTGGTCAATAAAGACGAGCTTCTGAATATCTATGAGACCGGGGTCGGAAAGATCAGGCTGCGCGGCAGGGTTGAAGTGGAAGAGATGAAGGGCGGCCGGAAGCGCCTTGTCATCTCCGAAATTCCGTATACGATGATCGGAAGCGGCATCGGGAAATTCCTGAATGATGTGGCGGGACTGATCGAGACGAAGAAGACCAGCGATATCACGGATATTTCCAACCAGTCTTCCAAGGAAGGGATCCGCATCGTTCTGGAGCTGAAACGTGATACGGACGTGGAGAATCTCAAAAATCTGCTCTACAAAAAGACGCGTCTGGAGGATACGTTCGGCGTCAATATGTTGGCTGTGGCGGACGGTAAGCCGGAGACGCTGGGCCTGAAAAAGATCATCGAACATCATGTGGATTTTCAGTTTGAGCTTGCCACAAGGAAATACCGCACCCTTCTTGCGAAGGAGCAGGAAAAGAGCGAGATCCAGGAGGGACTTATCAAAGCCTGCGATGTGATCGACCTGATCATCGAGATCCTCCGTGGGAGCAAATCCATACAGGATGCGAAGGCGTGTCTTGTAAACGGAGTGACGGAAACGATCCAATTCAAATCACGAGTATCAAAGAAGATGGCGGCGATGCTCCGGTTTACAGAGCGTCAGGCGACGGCGATCCTGGAGATGCGCCTGTACCGCCTGATCGGCCTTGAGATCGAGGCTTTGCAGGCGGAGCATGAGAAGACCCTTGCCAATATTGCGCGGTACGAGGATATTCTGAATCACTATGATTCCATGGCTGCGGTCATCATCGAGGATCTTGACCGGTTTAAAAAGGAATTCGCAGTTCCAAGGAAGACGGCGGTCGAGAATGCGGCGGAGGCTGTATTTACAGAGAAGAAGATTGAGGAGAAGGACGTCATTTTCCTGATGGACCGCTTCGGGTATGCAAGATCCGTAGACGTTTCCGTCTATGAGCGCAACAAAGAGGCGGCGGATAGTGAAAATGCCTGGGTTGTTCCGTGCAGAAACACCGGTAAGCTCTGTGTTTTCACGGCGGAGGGCGCAATGCATCAGGTGAAGCTTTCCGATGTGCCGTTCGGAAACTTCCGGAGTAAAGGTATCCCGATTGAAAATATGTGTAATTTTGACGGTACGAAAGAGCGCATTGTCTATATATGCGAGGATCTGCAGCTTTTGCAGACAAAGTTTCTGTTCACGACAAAACTGGGAATGATGAAGCAGGTGGAAGGCTCTGAATTTCTTGTGACGAAGCGAACCATCAGCGCGACAAAGCTGCAGGAGGGGGACGAGGTCGTATCCATCCAGCCGACGCATGAGGGACAGCACGTTGTCCTGCAGACAAAGAACGGTTATTTTCTGCGGTTTGCAGTGGGCGAGATCACCGGAAAGAAAAAGGGAGCCGTAGGGATCCGGGGGATCCGGCTGACAAAAAATGATGTGGTCGAGGCCGTTCATCTCTTTGACGAGGGCCGGGAGGCGAAGGTGATTTATCGCGACAGGGAAGTGATGCTGAACAGGCTGAAGCCCGGAACGAGAGATACGCAGGGCGTGAAACAGCGGAAGTAAGCAGGCGGCGACGGATCTGAGGGATGCTCCGCGGAATGAATCCGTAAGCGGTATTATATTACTGCGAAGCAAAAAAGTCGGCAAAATAACTTGAATATATATTCATCATGATGTAAAATATAATTGTATTTTTTATTTATACTTTATTGCATCAAAGCAAAGAGATCGTACAATTTTGTATTATACACGATGGCGGTGTAGTGCAGACTGCACCGCCGTTTTTTAAAATACAGGTTCTTTATTGCCAGCGTTTCTTCAGGGAAAGCAGATGCTTGCGTCGGCATATTGCAGGCGTGCTTATAGATAATATAAAGAAAGGAGATTTTGAAACAATATGAAAGGAGAACGACATGAACATTAAAAAAATATCAGCCCTGATGCTTGCAGGCGCTATGGCATTCAGTCTGGCTGCATGCGGCGGAGGCAGCGATACCAGCGAGGGCAATCTGTCAACATCTGAGGGTGGGGAAAAGGATCATTATACCGTTTCCAAAGAGATTTATGATGCAACCTTAGGAGATTTTTACGAGGCGTATCAGGAGGCGGACTCCACGGACAACACTGTGGCGGAGCGCTATGCTAAATTTGCAATAGCAGAAGCAAAGCTGCTGGAGAGCG
>CAZPXF010000022.1:0-26912 GCA_964590945.1 uncultured Lachnospiraceae bacterium
TTCGTTGTCTACTGTTTAATTATCAATGTTCTGCGCTGCCGCTCGCGACAGCTTAATTAGATTACCACTTTCGACATTGCGTGTCAAGCAGTTTTTGAACTTTTTAAGTTCAGCGGAGAAGAAGGGATTTGAACCCTTGCGCCGCTATTAACGACCTACTCCCTTTCCAGGGGAGCCCCTTCGGCCAGCTTGGGTACTTCTCCGAGCAGTCCAAATCAGAACTGATATAAAATTTTCAAACCATCTGATTAATGGTTTGGACGGAGAGTGAGGGATTCGAACCCTCGCGCCCTTTCGGACAAACGGTTTTCAAGACCGCCTCGTTATGACCACTTCGATAACTCTCCAGATTCGCATCATCGCTCAGCGACGAATTACATTCTATCACATACTGTTAAATAATGTCAACACCTTTTGGCACAAAAAACTGCACCTTTTGACATAAAAAGCACACAGAAATATACCGTTTTATAATGCAGATATTTTTAGATTATTGATCGGTGTATGACTTCGCAAATACCTCCGCAACTTTCAGATCCTCCGGCGTGGTCAGCTTTATATTCTCGTAGCTTCCCACTGTCATTTTTACTGCGTTTCCGAATATTTTTTCTACGACCATTGCATCGTCTGTGATATTTTTTAGTTGTAACCGTATTAATTCAAAATATGCATCACGGATCAGTTTTGTTTCAAAAACCTGCGGCGTCTGGATCATCCAAAGCGTTTTCCGATCGGGCGTGCTGACAGACATTCCGTTTTCATCCGCAACTTTGATCGTATCCTTTACCGGCATTCCCACTACACATGCTCTGTATTTTTTCACATCTTCATAGGCACGTGCAATGATTTCTTCCGTGACAAACGGCCGCGCTCCGTCATGTATAAAGACATAACCCTCCGGATCCAGGATCCGAAGTCCATTCCAGACCGATTCGTATCGTTCTGCGCCGCCTTCCACGATCTCACGAACTTTTGTGATTTTGTATTTTCCTGTAATATGCTCACGACAATATTCTTCCTGCCCTGTCCCGACAACAAGAATGATATCGTCAATAACAGGAGACCGTTCAAATATTTCCAACGAATAGGCAAGCACCGGCTTTCCCAGTATCTCCAGATATTGTTTCTGCACCTTTGTTCCCATACGGCGTCCCTGTCCGCCTGCAAGGACGATTGCTGTACATCTCTCTTTCATCATCTTTCTCCAAGCTTCAGATTCGGAACCGCATTTAAATCCCATCCGTGCCGTGTTCCCTTGATATATTCATAATAGGCCGCCGCCCCGATCATTGCAGCGTTATCCGTACAGAGTATCGGCGACGGATAGTAAAACGCAATTCCGTTTTTTTCACATGCTTCACGCATGGCTTTCCGGAGCGCCTGGTTCGACGCAACCCCGCCCGCTATTGCAAGCTTTTTAAGTCCGTACTCTTCGACGCCGCGCATCGTATTTTCCACAAGCACCTCTACAACAGCCTTTTGGAACGACGCCGCAACATCCGCCTGATTCCATGTCTCGCCTTTCATCGTGCAGCCGTTCAGATAATTCAGCACCGAAGATTTCACTCCGCTGAAACTGAAATCATACGGCGAATCCGTAATATGCGCCTTTGGAAATATAATCGCGTCCGCGTTTCCCTCTCCGGATAATTGATCGATCTTCGGGCCGCCCGGGTATCCAAGACCGATCGCACGGGCAACCTTGTCAAAGGCTTCTCCCGCCGCGTCATCTCTTGTACGTCCGAGGATTTCATATTTCCCATAGTCCCTCACGCATACAAGATGCGTATGCCCGCCGGATACGACCAGACAAAGAAACGGAGGCTCCAGTTCTTTATTTTCAATATAATTAGCGGAAATATGTCCTTCAATATGATGAACCCCTATGAGCGGAAGCTTCCTTGCGTAGGCGATCGCTTTTGCCTCCGCCACTCCAACAAGGAGCGCCCCTACAAGTCCCGGCCCGTATGTTACACCAATCGCGTCTATATCGTCCCAATCTGTTTTGGCAGTTTCCATAGCCTCTGTGATCACCTGATTGATCTTTTCCATATGCTTTCTCGATGCGATCTCCGGCACAACGCCGCCGTATAGTTTATGTAAGTCGATCTGCGATGAGATCACATTTGATAATATCTCTCTTCCATTTCTCACAACCGCCGCTGCCGTCTCATCACAGGAGCTTTCAATCGCCAGAATTGTTATATTTTCTTTCTTTTCCATGTCAAATCTCCTCTATTTCTCCGGAAAATCAAGTTCTATGGTCATCCTGTCTTTACCGGCTACTGCATTCGGGAATATCTTTCTTACATCATCCATGTATTCCTGCGGGCGTGTCAGCGACGGGCTATAATGTGTCAGCCACATTTCGGAGACTTCGGCCTTCTTCGCAATTTCCGCAGCTTCGTAAAATGTCATGTGTTTATACTCCACAGCCTTGGCCGCCTTCTCCTTCTCGCCATACATTCCCTCACAGATCAGGAGATCCGAACCCTTTGCATTGCGGACAATAGATTCCGTCGGGCGCGTGTCGGTACAGTATGTCAGCTTGATCCCTCTCCTCGGAGGCCCCAGCACCATATCCTGTGTGTATGTTTTTCCTTCATACTCCACGCTTTCTCCTTTTTGCAGTCTGCCCCAGAATGGTTTCGGCAGTCCCAGCTCCAGCGCCTTTTCCACCTGAAATTTTCCGCTCCGGTCAATTTCCAAAGTATATCCGTAACAGGTCACGTTATGATTCACGCGAAAAGCCCGAAGCCGATACCCATTCATCTCAAAGGTCTGCTCCGGTTCCGCTATTTCTTTATAAATAATCTCAAATGGCAGCTCCGGCGCGATCACCCGCAGCGCTTTGACAACTCTTTCCAATCCCTTTGGACCGATCAGAGTCAACGGCTCCTTGCGATCCGCATTACCCATCGTGAGCAGAAGACCCGGAAGTCCGCTGATATGATCCCCGTGATAATGGGTAAAACAAATTACGTCAATGGGTTTGAAACTCCAACCCTTTTCCTTGATTGCAATCTGCGTTCCCTCCCCGCAGTCGATCAGAAGGCTGCTGCCATTAAATCTCGTCATAAGGGACGTCAGCCAGCGGTACGGGAGCGGCATCATGCCGCCCGAGCCAAGTAAACATACGTCTAGCATTTTCTCTCCTCATCCTCTTTCTCATCAAGCACCGGAGGCTCAAACGGATATAAATCCTCATAGGACTCCAGCTCAGCCACGCTCTGCGGTAATGACGGGATCAGTCCCGTGCAATCCATCGGTGAACACGCCTGAATGTCAATATCAAAATCGTCTTTTTCTTTCTTCAATTCTATCAGCTCCTTATCCGAAGGCCGGATCGTTCCGGCTCACATTCAGTATGGCACGCTGATCGAATTTTATTCTTATTTTAAAATTTATAATTCCAAAGCCGCCTTTTCAGAGACAGGGACGGCAAATTCTTTTAAAAATCTATCATAGCATTCTTCACAGAGATTCCACTCATGTATTTCCATATCCTTGTCCGAGAAATATCCCCATTGCTTTTTCACATGCAGATAGTCTGAAATGTTCCCGTGCTGATCCCTGACAATCTCTTTTCCACATTTATTACAAAAAATCTTTTCCTTATGTCTCATAAGATTCCTCCTCGCGCTTACCCCCTTACAGGGGAAAGCTGTATTTTTACACAGCCATATTATAAAGCATAGCCGCTGTATTTCCTATGGGAGATTGTTTCCAAGTATGAGAGCATCTTCCTGCGGATTTCTGTAAAAGCATTTTCTTTTTCCAAGAATTTCAAAATGAAATCTTTCATATAGTCTGCGCGCCGCCGCATTGCTCTCCCGGACTTCCAGCGTCACAAGTCGGACGCCCCTTGCATGTATCGACTGCAGAGAGTATTCCATTATTCTTCCTGCTATCCCGTATCCTCTCGCCCCGGGGATCACCGCGATTGATTCTAATTCCGCCTGATCTGACGCCAGATAAAAAACAGAATATCCCATGATCTTCTTATCCTTCTCCGCAACACACATAAAGGTATGGTCTTTCTCAAGGGATTCGAGGAAATCCTTTTCATCCCACGCTTCGGCAAGACACCGGACAGAGATATCTGCTGCTGCCGCTGCATCTGCCGCTGTCATCGGACGGATTCGGATCAAAGCTTTTCCTCCCCGTTCTGCAGATCTTCCGACTGCATCTTCTTTTCTTTCTTCAGACGCTCCTGCCGTTCCCTCTCCGCCTGCGAAAGACGCAGATAATCCGGTCTGTGCTCCGCCGCCGTCTCCGTGCGCCCCTCTCTTAAATATTGCAGCGCAAGCGTTCCTACTGACGCCGCGCTCTGGCGGTTTCTATGGGGCGGCGCGATCCTGTACGGTACCGTTACCTTTTCCTCTAAAATGTCCTGATAGACCGGGACTCCATCCCCTAAAAAGATCACCTTACGGCCAAGCGCGTTGATCTGGCTGATCAGATCATCTACAGCCTCGGCGGTCTGCTCCATGTCGGCGGCAAGCTCTTCCCCCTCAAAATGATAGATTCCTGTATAGACCTGTTTTCTTCTGGCGTCCATCATCGGACAGATCAGACTGTCTGTTCCATATAGATTATATGCCAGCGCATCCACCGTCGGAATATGGATCAGCGGCTTTTCCAGCGCAAGCCCAAGCCCCTTTGCCGTAGCAGAGCCGATACGAAGTCCTGTAAAGGAACCCGGCCCGCCTGCAACTGCAATGGCGTCCAGACTTTGAAGCTCCAGCTCCACCATCTGCGCGATCGTATCCAGCATCGGAAGCAGCGTCTGTGAATGTGTCTTCTTATAGTCTACTGTATACTCTGCAAGCAGTCTGTCGTCATCAACAACGGCAACGGACGCCGTCATCCCCGAACTGTCCAGCGCAAGTATTCTCATAATCTCTTACCTCTTTTCTGTGATCGTGATCCTGCGATAGTCAAAGCCTTTATTCAGATCCTTCTCGATCACAATCTCCGTCCTCGTCTCCGGAAGGATCTCTTCGATCAGGTTCGCCCACTCGATCATGGAAAGCCCCTGTCCATAGATGTAATCCTCATATCCGATCTCGTCCATCTCCTCGACGTCGCCGATACGGTATACGTCAAAGTGGTAAAACGGCATCCTGCCATCCCTGTATTCCTGAACAATCGTAAAGGTCGGACTGCTCACCGGCTCCCGTACCCCAAGTCCGGCAGCCACGCCCTTTGTAAATACAGTCTTCCCCGCGCCGAGATCGCCGACCAGAGTATAGACGTCTCCTTCCTTTGCAGCCTGTCCCATCTCGAAACCAAGCTGCCACGTCTCCCTCTCTCCTGCCGTCTCTATCACTCTCATGCTTTTATCTTCACCTTCCCGGCCGGAACAGATTCCTTTATGATCCCAACAACAGCATCCCTCTGCTCTCCCATCGCAGAATTGGGAATGATCCATGCATTTTTCGGACTTGTATATACATAAACCGCGTTTTTATTTCCAACGACCCGGTAAACCTGCGCCCACTCCGCCCTCTGGCTCTGCTTGCCCTGATAGATCCGGATACCCTCTTTTGTCAGCTCATAGAAAAAACGATTCTGAAACAACGGCGTTCTCTTGATCTGATCCTTCGCCTTTTTCCTGAGGCCAAGAGGCGGCGCAATCAGGAAGAAATAGGTAAACAGTCCGAAAATGACAGCGTAATAATAGTCGCCCACCACAATGCTCCGGATACACATCACGAAAGTAAATAATCCAAAAACAACTCCAAACCAGCCGCTGAAATGCGAATACGTATACTGCCTGAAAAATTTCGCCATATCGTCGTCGCTCAGCTTCACCGGAATCCTTACTAATTGATCAGCCATATTTTCTTCTCCTTTTACGTCCGATATTTACCAAGTATAACACACACTTTTCGGAGTTACAAGATTCGTCGCGATTGCAACCGGCGATATTTTCTATTATAATAGTACCATCGGCATGAAGCCAAATGAACAGGAAAGAAGGAACAATATGGATATTTCAAAAACAATTTCCGAAGAGCTGCAGATCAGGAAATGGCAGGCTGACGCAGCGATCAGGCTGATCGATGAAGGAAACACGATTCCCTTCATTTCACGATATAGAAAGGAAGCAACCGGTACACTGAACGACGAACAATTGCGCAGTCTCTACGAGCGCCTTACATATTTGAGGAATCTTGAGGAGAAAAAGGAACAGGTATTATCTTCGATCGAGGAGCAGGGTAAGCTCACCGATGAATTGAGGGAAAAGATCCTTGCCGCCCAGACGCTTGTCGTCGTCGACGACCTTTACCGTCCATACCGTCCGAAACGCCGGACACGGGCAACCATTGCAAAGGAAAGGGGGCTCGAACCGCTTGCGAACTTTATTTTATTGCAGCGGACAGACCGTCCTCCTGAGGATGAGGCCAAAAGCTACATCTCCGAAGAAAAAGGCGTGAAAACCGCCGGAGAAGCGCTTGCCGGCGCCGGCGATATCCTTGCCGAACATATATCCGACGAGGCAAATTACCGGATTTACATTCGTAAGCAGACGTTCCAGCACGGCAGGATTGTTTCAGCCGCCAGGGACAGGGAGGCTTCCTCTGTTTACGAGATGTATTACGAATTTGACGAGGCGTTATCCCGCATCGCAGGACACCGCGTTCTCGCGCTGAACCGCGGCGAGAAAGAGAAATTTTTAAGCGTGCACATCGAAGCGCCGGAGAATCGTATCCTTTCTTATTTAGAGAAGCAGGTGATCCGAAGCGGCAATGCATTTACAACGCCTTTTCTTAAAGACGTCATTGCGGACAGCTACAGGCGCCTGATCGCTCCTGCGATCGAACGGGAGATCCGGAATGAACTTACCGAGCGTGCGCAGGACAGTGCGATTCAGGTATTTGGGAAGAACCTGGAACAGCTTCTGATGCAGCCTCCGGTCACGGGACAGACCGTTCTCGGATGGGATCCTGCATTCCGTACCGGGTGTAAGCTGGCTGTTGTGGATGCAACAGGAAAGGTTTTGGATACTGCGGTCATCTATCCGACCGCTCCTACCACGCCGAAAAAGCAGGCCGATGCAAAGGCCGTTCTCAAAAGTCTGATCCGGAAATATAAGATCACGCTGTTTTCCGTCGGGAACGGTACCGCCTCCCGCGAATCCGAGCAGTTTATCGTGGATTTCTTCCGCGAGTTACCGGAGAAGATCGCGTATGTGATCGTAAATGAAGCAGGCGCTTCCGTATATTCCGCCAGCAAGCTTGCCACAGAGGAATTTCCGCAGTTTGACGTCGGACAGAGAAGCGCGGCGTCCATTGCGCGCCGTCTTCAGGATCCGCTGGCGGAGCTGGTCAAGATCGACCCGAAATCCATCGGCGTCGGCCAGTACCAGCACGATATGAACCAAAAGAAATTAAGCGAATCACTGACCGGGGTTGTAGAATCCTGTGTAAACCGTGTGGGCGTCGATCTGAACACGGCGTCTGCGCCGCTTCTTTCCTATATTTCCGGGATCAACAGTACGATCGCCAGAAATATTGTTGCTTACCGGGAGACCAACGGCCGTTTTCAGAACCGCAAAGATCTTCTGAAGGTACCGAAGCTTGGTCCGAAAGCCTTTGAGCAATGCGCCGGATTTCTGCGGATCACCGGCGGACAAAACCCTTTGGATGCGACAAGCGTCCACCCCGAAAGCTACAAAGCCGCAGAGGAGCTTTTAAAGCTTCTGAAGCTCACGGAATGGAAGGCCGACGGGCCGACCGCTGTTTTTATCAAGGATTATGCTGCTGTAGCCGAAAAGCTCGGCATTGGGGAACCGACCCTCCGTGATATCGTAAAAGAGCTTACAAAGCCGGGACGCGATCCCCGCGACGAGATGCCAAAGCCGATCCTGCGAACTGACGTCCTCGAAATGAAGGATCTGAAGGAGGGGATGATCCTCAAAGGAACCGTCCGCAATGTCATAGACTTCGGCGCTTTTGTTGATATCGGCGTGCATCAGGACGGACTGGTTCATATTTCCCAGCTTACAGATAAAAAATTCATCAAACACCCATTGGAAGTTGTCAGTGTCGGTGATATTATTAATGTGAAAGTTCTGAGCGTGGATTTGAAAAAGAAACGGATTGCGCTGACGATGAAAGGAGTGGACTGATGGGGACTGCACTATCAAAACAGCAGCAGAAATCCAAAGAGACTAAGGACAGGATTTTTTGCGCTGCAAAGGAAATCATGCAGAAGCATGGTTACGAGGAACTTTCCATCAAAAACATCTGTGAGCGCGCAGGAGTTTCCAACGGAAGCTTTTATCACCATTTCAAGACGAAGGATGATCTTCTTTCTTATTATATCGAAGATCAGCCTGCGCTGGATACTGACCGTCTGGCAGAACCATCCTCCCCGGAGGATGTAAAAGAAACGATCATTCAGGTTTACCTGAATTACGCAAGATACTGCGAGGAGCTGGGAGTGGATTTTATTTCCAGCTACTACACGCCGAAAAACCAGGCGCTGAATCCAACGATCCGTACGGAAAGGCCGTATCCGATCGTGACGGTTGAGCACTATCTCAGGCGCGCGATCAAATCCGGAATTTTAAGCGAAGACCTGAATCTGGATGCGGTCACAACAGACATCCGTATGCTGATCATCGGAAATGTATTTGAATGGTGCCTGCATCACGGTGATACGGATTTTGCCGATAATATCCGCAGGTCCTTTACCCGTTATCTCGACAGCATATTTTAAACAAATGAGGTGTTTTTATGTATTATTTTATAATCAATCCCAATTCCTGTTCCGGCGCCGCAAATGAAGTCTGGAAGAGTTTGGAAATGATTCTGAACTCCAAAAAAATAGATCATCAGGCATATTTTACCCGCTATCCCAGAGACGCCCGGAAATATACGCGCCGTCTGACTGCTGACGGAACGCAGAAAACACTGGTAGTCGTGGGCGGGGACGGAACATTGAACGAGGTTGTAAATGGGATCTGTGATTTCGATACGGTGACGCTCGGATTTATTCCGGCCGGTTCCAGCAATGATTTTGCCCGGGCCCTTGGAGTGCCGTCCGATCCCAAAGAAGCGCTGAATACGATCCTTACAAGCAGGAAGCGTACATTTGTGGATGTGGGACAGATCACAGTTGACAGGCATTCCCGGAATTTTCTTATCAGCGCAGGTATCGGTATGGACGCCGCCATCTGTCATCAGGCGTCCGTATCTAAACTCAAATATCTTCTGAATCAGGTAAAGATCGGAAAGCTTACCTACGCTCTTCTCGCGCTGCAGCAGTTATTTTTATGCCGTCCGGCGCGTATGATAATTACTGTAGACGGGAAAACTTACAATTATGACAAGGTCTATCTGATCGGAATTATGAACGTCCCATATGAGGGCGGCGGATGTATGTTTGCCCCAAATGCAAAATACAATGATGATAAGCTGGATCTTTGTGTCGTTGAAGGTCTTGGCAAGCTCAAGATCCTCTTACTCCTGCCGACCGTTTTCTTTGGCCGTCATGTCAGATTCAACGGTATCCATATCATCCGCGGCCGCTCCATTGCGATTGCATCCCGCAGGCCGCGTATTATACATACAGACGGCGAAACATTAAACCCAAAGAAGGTTCTGACTGCTTCCTGCAGCGGAAAACGTCTTCGCGTAATTTATTAATTATTAAGATCTGGTTAATTTTAAAAACAATCTATGAAGCAGGTTGTAGTTTTAAGATGAAAGTGTTATAATCCGTTTAATTATTTTATAAGGAGCGTTTTTCATGAAGAAATTTCCATTATTGGAAAAATACAGCCACGCGTGGGTATTTCTATACTTTTTAATCTATTTGCTATGGTTCTTCTGGTTGGAAGGACGGACCGGAATCCGTTATCACTTTGTCCGCAGCGCATTGGATAGCCACATTCCGTTCTGCAAATATTTCGTTGTGCCTTACCTTTTATGGTTCGGATTTGTCGCGATGACTGTCATTTATTTTTTCTTTCATGACAAATCAGGTTTCCGGAAGCTGATGACCTTTTTGATCGCGGGCATGACCTTATTTCTGGTCATATCAACGCTCTATCCGACCGCGCTGAACTTACGGCCTCCGGTGATAAGCGGAGATGATGTATTTGCCCGGCTCGTACGGTTTATATATGATACAGATACATCGACCAATGTATTTCCAAGCATTCATGTTTATAATTCCCTTGGATGCATGATCGCCATTATGGACAGTCCGGAATTGTGCCAGAGAAAACCGGTTGTCTTTGGCACATACGCGCTGACAATAACGATCATCCTTTCAACAATGTTCTTAAAGCAACATTCGATCATAGACGTAACGGGAGCCTTTCTTATGGCGCTGGCATTTTACTCTGTCGTATATATGCACGAAGCCCGGAAAATTCCTGCTCTCCGCCATCAAATTGGATAAATCATGCGAAAGGAATCTCCGGTGGAGGTTCCTTTTCGCTATTATAAAATGAAACCGGCCCGCTGCCCGGTGAGATTCAGATATAATCCCTGTATGCCCGGAAAGCGGACGGTATTGGGTATTTTTCTTCTATCTCACTGTGCTTTGCAAAGAGAAACGGAGCGGTGCAGTTCTTCTCTAATTCATCCACTTGAATCAAGTACGCTTTCATATGCCATTCGATATGGCTGAAAATATGCTTCGCATTTTCCAGCTTCCGGATGCGGATTGGCGTCAGCCCGATGCTTTTACAGTACGCGATCAGCTCTCTTTCGTCCGCCCAGCCATCCAGTGACGGAAGCTCATACATCCCGGCAAGCAGACCCTTTACCGGCCTTTTATGGAGGGCAACGCCCTCTTCGTCCGTAAATATCAGAATCGTGCGCTTTTCTATTTTGCGTTCTTTTGATTTTGTCTTTACCGGATATCGGCTGATTGTATCATGCATCCGCGCCCGGCACTGCTCATATAACGGGCATATCCCGCACTTTGGTTCCCCGTTTGGAACGCATACGATCGCGCCGATCTCGATCAGCGCCTGGTTGAAATCCCCGGGAGCTTCTTCCGGGATCACCTCCTTTAGCATCTCCTGCATTTCCCTGCGCGTCTTCTGCTTCATGATATCGCCGTCATATTCCAAAAGCCGGGAAAGCACCCGGAAAACATTTCCATCCGCCGCCGGCCTTGGGATTCCAAAGGCAATGGATGCGATAGCGCCCGCCGTATAATCGCCGATTCCGGCCAAATTCCGGATTTTATCGTAGTCGGCGGGAATTTCACCGCCATACTCTTCCACAACAGTTTTTGCAGCCTTCTGCATGTTTCTGACACGGTTATAATAGCCAAGTCCTTCCCATGATTTCAGAAGCGTTTCCTCATCAGCGTCCGCCAGCGCCCGTATATCCGGAAACAGTTCAAGAAACCGGGCAAAATACGGCTTCACAGCCTCAACCCTTGTCTGCTGAAGCATGATCTCGGATATCCATGTGCGGTAGGCGCTGACGTGCTCTCTCCACGGCAGCTTACGATGATGCTGCAAATACCATTCGGTAACAGGCTTTTCAATTCCCTTCAGAACCGGATAGTTCATCCGCACCGGAATCTCATAACAAATGGCAGCGCAGTCCCAATCCACACGGCATCCGTACGCGATCACATGAACGCCCGCTTTCTCGGCGCGCGCAAGCGCATCCGCAAACTCCGGCTGCTGTTCCCGGTTCGGATATACGCATGTGACGCCTTCCATCTGCACAACAAAAATGATGTATGCCTCATAGCCTTCCTTTTTGGCCTGTATCAGCTCGTTAATGTGACGCACGCCGCGTTCCGTAGGCGCATCCGGAAAAAATGCTTCATTCTGCCGCTCAAGCGTAACGCCTTTCACTTCAATAAATATTTTCTTCCCATCGGCTTTTGCATAGAAATCAAACCGGGAGTTCCGGTACGTCGTCTCCGGGCAAAGCGCCGTAAGCTCCTGAAATAGATTGCCTGCCTCAAGCCATTCTTTCACAAGCTTGTTCGGCGCCTGTGAATCCATGTTGACAATGCGTCCGCCCTTTTTTACACTGACCAGGTCATATCTTGTCTTGCGTTTCTTATCATCGGACAGCACAAGCCCAACCTGTGCATCCTCTGTCAAAAGCTCTCTGCACCGCCCCGTATTTTTTACATGGACGGCCTCTGATTTCCCATCTATTTCTACATTTGCTATAAAGCGGTTTGGGCGCTCCTTAAAGCGCCCAAAATGTATATTCTGATATTTCATTTAGAATCCTCCGTTAGCTGAAGATCAGGAAATAAAGAAGCACTACTGCTCCGAGAATGATGCGGTAATATCCAAATACCTTAAAGTCATTCTTCTTGATGTAATTCATCAGGAACCTGATCGCCCAGATCGACACGAAAAACGCCACGATCATTCCAACCAGCAATATACCAACCTGAAGCCCGGTAAAACCAATTCCGTACTTCACGATCTTTAATAAACTTGCCCCGAACATCACAGGAATTGCAAGGAAGAACGTAAATTCCGCCGCGACCTGTCTGGACGCCCCTAAGAGGATTCCCCCAAGGATCGTCGCGCCGGATCTCGATGTTCCCGGAATCAGCGCCAGCACCTGAAAAACTCCGATCAAAACTGCTGTAGAATATGGAAGCTGTGAAAGCCTTTCGATTTTCGGTTTCTTAAAACGGTTTTTATTTTCCACGACAATAAAAAGAATTCCATAAAGAATCAGCATCAGCGATACGGTAATGTAACTGTAAAAATGAGCCTCAAGCCAGTCATCCAGAAGCAGGCCTGTTACCGCTGCCGGAATACAGGCAATTATAACCTTTATCCAAAGCTGGATCGTCAGTCCGCGCTGCTTCGGCGTTTTCTTCTTCGAAAATGGATTCAGCCTGTTGAAATAGAGTACGACCACCGCCAGGATCGCGCCAAGCTGGATCACGACCAGAAACATCTTCATGAAATCAGCGCTCTGTCCCATCTTTATGAACTCATCCGCGAGGATCATATGGCCCGTACTGCTGATCGGAAGCCATTCCGTAATTCCCTCTATGATTCCTAGTATCACAGCCTTTAATATATCTGCCATAACTGCCTCCTATCTGTTCAAAACAAACTTCTCAACCGCTTTTGCAACGCCGTCCTCGTCATTCGATGCCGTGACATGATCCGCCAGCTCCAGTATCTCGTCGCAGCTGTTCTTCATGGCAACCGCAAGGCCGGCCTCCCGCATCATGGCTGCGTCATTGTTTCCATCGCCGCACGCCATGATCTCTTCCCGCCTGATTCCAAGCAGCTCTCCCAGCATCAAAAGTCCTTTCCCTTTATTGACTCCGGCGGCATTGGTCTCAATATTTGATGTAAGAGCGCCGGTGATCTCAAGTCCCGCAAGCATACTCTCCGACCGGAGACGGGTGACCGCCTCGTCCTTCTCATCTACGGACATAAAGATCGCCTGCATCTTATCCACCGCTTTTCTTTCTTTATAAAAAAGCTCTCTGACAGAATCTATGCCCTTCCTTGTTGAAGCAATATATTTGCCCATATAATAGTCCGGCATATATTTGGAAATATGATCCAGCTTCGTCCGGTCGGCATATCCCTGTCCGTCATAGTATATTTCTATCAGGGCGTCATACTGCTGGAAAATCTCCATGATTTTCTCCGCCTCTTCAAAACTGACAAGCTTTTCATATAATACCTTATGATCCCTGAGATCGTGAATCCGTGCTCCATTTGCAGTTAATGCATAGCGAACCCCCTTCAGCGAAAGTACATTCTCCGGGAGCCCTGTGAGCGGACGACCGGTGGAAATGACGACCGCGACGCCCGCATCTACGGCCTCCTCAAGGATCTTTGCCGTATACTCTGTGACCTCCTTTTTACTGTTCAGGAGCGTTCCATCCAAATCAAGCGCAACCATCTTTATCTTACCGTTCATAAGGCAGCAATTCCTCCTTGTCCTTAGAAAACAGGAACAGATCTCTGCTGATCTTATCCTGGTTTCTATTATATGCCTGCGTTCCAAACTCTATCATCTGATCCAGCATTTTTTCTTTCCATCCCTCCGGAATAAAAAGAACCATATCCTTGGCCGGAGCCATGATAATGATATCTGAATTAAGCTTACCGGCACATACCTTCCATATATGCTTGAGGCAAAGCGCACTCGCCTCATGATGTCCGTCCGCCATCACGGCGAACCCTCCATACATTGTATGCCCGATAATAAACTCCACATCCCTCGCAAGATTCTCACAGGCTTTCCAATACAGAGCCTCGATATCGCATCCGTCCGGAAGCATATTGTCTTTTAATATTTCAAACCTGTCCTCTCCCCGCTGGATCACAAATGCAACCAGCAGATTCCCCACAAAGGAAACAAGCGGCGTGTCCTTTACCGAAATCATCTTCCCATTGAGCGCTTCGTGGTCGACCAGCGCCTCCTTCACCCACGGATAAATGGAATCCTTTATGTTCTCATATAAATATTTTTCTTCCTGATTCTTCTTCATTACCTGTCTCCCTTTTTCATGGTCAATTTATTCTATCAGAATTTGCATCAAATATCAAATTGTAGTATACTATTTGGGAGTGATTTTTAAAGAAAGGAATTGTTGTATGAAAAAACGTTGGAGCGCTCTTCCAGTTGTATCCCTTTCCCTGATTCTTGCAGCCGGACAAGTCGGCTCTTTACTGCCTTATTCTACTCTTTATGCGAAGGACAGTAAAGTACAATCTTTGGAGATTCAGACGAACGAGCTTACAGACCAGCTGTCTTCATTGAACAATCAGGTTACGAAGATCAGCGGCGAGCTCGATACTATTACCACGGATCTCGATTCGACAAATGAAGAGATCGCAGCTGTAAAGATTGAGCTTGTCGAAGCCAGGGAAAAGGTGCAGGAACAGTATGACGCAATGAAAAAGCGAATCAAATTCCTGTACGAGAATGGCAGCGGCGAAAGTATGCTGCAGATGATGCTTTCATCCGAAACCATGGCGGACTTTGTCAACAAGGCGGATTTCGTCTCAGAAGTAAGCGGATATGACCGGAATATGCTGGAGGAACTGGCGAATACGCAGGAGCAGATCTCTGAGAAGGAAAGCCAGTTGACAGAGGATAAGGAGAGGCTGACGGAGCTTCAGGAAGAACTTACCGGAAAACAACAGGAACTTAATGATAAAGTAGCTGAAACATCTGCTGCTCTTGCCAATTCCCAGGCCGAACTGGCCGCTGCCGAGCAGGCCGCTATCGAACGCGAGGAAGCTCTCAAGGGCGCAGCGGACGGTCAGAGAAGCGGATCTTCTGACAGCAGCTCGACCAATGGTAATCCTTCTATTGCCGGAAGCACAAGTGACGTCGCCGCTTTGGCCGCCATCATAGAGTGTGAAGCCGGAGGCGAGAGCTATACCGGAAAGGTTGCAGTCGGAGCGGTTGTCATAAACCGCCTCAACAACAGCAGATTTCCAAATACGATCATGGGCGTTATTACACAGAAGAATCAGTTTTCCCCCGTGGCAAGCGGACGTTTCTCGATCGTACTTGCCAGAGGCGCTGACAGTTCCTGTGTAAAGGCTGCAAAGGATGCGCTTGCCGGAAGCGATCCTACCGGAGGATGTCTCTCGTTCAGGGCAACCTGGTCCGGCAATTATTCCGGGCTTGTGATTGGAAATCAGGTATTCTTCTGATCTGATCGGATGATCCTGCGGACAACTATTTGCAAAAAAGAGCCGTCAAACGACGGCTCTTTCATATTCACTCTCCACGGGCAAAATCACTATACAAGTTCAATAATTACCATCATAGCTGCATCGCCCTTACGGGGTCCGATCTTGATGATTCTTGTATAACCACCATTACGATCTACGTACTTAGGCGCAATCTCTGAAAACAGCTTGTCCACAACATCGACAGGCGCTGCCTTCTTCTTCCCCTCTGCAACTTTCTTTACAGGATAAAGGATCTTAAGCATCTGATGTCTTGCATGTAATCTGGATGGCTGATCCTTCTTGATCTTCTTTTCAACTTCATCGTATACAGTAACTCTCTTACCATCTACAACTTCTTTTACTCTCTTACCATCTTTGTCCTTACGTGCAACCTTAGCCTTAACTGTTACTTCGTCGTAATTATCCTTCTCTTTAACAGCAAGTGCGATCATGCTTTCAGCGATCTTGCGGATCTCCTTAGCCTTAGCTTCTGTTGTGACGATCTTTCCGTTTGTAAGAAGAGCTGTAACCTGATTTCTCAGGAGCGCCTTTCTCTGGGAAGATGTTCTTCCAAGTTTTCTATATTTTGCCATTTTCAAATCCTCCATTAATTCTGACATACAACCGTGCTCTTCGGACTTATCGGTCATATGCTCTGGTTATGCTTCTTCGGGCTTACTAGCCAGAATTGGGGTACTCATATAACATCCCGGAAATCCTCCGGATGCCGCACTAATTTCCTACTCTTCAGAAGGACTGAGCTCAAGTCCGAGCTCTTTCAATTTAGAAAGAACTTCTTCCAAAGACTTCCGTCCGAGGTTACGAACCTTCATCATATCCTCAGGCGTTCTGTTGGTAAGTTCCTCTACGGTATTGATCCCCGCCCTCTTCAGGCAGTTATATGAACGAACGGAAAGCTCAAGCTCATCGATGCTCATCTCAAGAACCTTCTCCTTCTCGTCGTCTTCCTTCTCGATCATTATCTCAGCGCCTTTGGCGATCTCAGATAAATCAATGAAAAGCTTTAAGTGCTCATTCAATACTTTTGCAGCGAGACTGACTGCCTCATCCGGAGCCAGTGTACCATTTGTAAATACATCCAGTGTCAGCTTATCATAATCTGTGATCTGACCAACACGGGTATTTTCTACCGTGAGATTTACTCTCTCTACAGGCGTATAGATGGAATCGATCGGGATCACTGCGATTGGCTGATCCTCAGATTTGTTCTTCTCTGCACTCACATAGCCGCGCCCCTTGGTGATCACAAGTTCCATATAAAGCTTGCAATCCGCTCCGCCATTCAGTGTTGCAATCACAGCATCCGGATTCATGATCTCGATATCGGAATCAACCTGAATGTCAGCAGCAGTAACCACGCCCTCTCCTTCAAATTCAATGTAAGCTGTCTTCGGTTCGTAAGACTCTGCGTTATTCTTAATCGCCAGGCTCTTCAGATTCATAATAATCTCTGTCACATCTTCCTTAACACCAGGGATAGAGCTGAACTCGTGAAGAACACCGTCAATCTTAACCTGACTGATCGCTGCACCAGGCAGGGATGACAGCATGATACGTCTCAGCGAATTACCAAGAGTTGTACCATAGCCTCTTTCCAAAGGCTCAACAACGAATCTGCCATATTTTTTATCTTCTGAAATCTCAGTAATTTCAATATTTGGTCTGTTAAAATCAAACACTACAAAGTCCCTCCTTATTGCGGGCAATTCTCCCCTGAGAGATGGAATATCCGGTGAATATTCCAAACCAGCCAGGGAATAATCTTAAAGACATCTTACTTAGAATATAACTCGACGATAAGCATCTCATCTACAGGAACATCGATCGCTTCTCTTGCAGGAAGCTCTTTAACGGTTCCTCTCAGGTTTTCGATATCTGCTTCCAGCCACTCTGGAACCATTCTTCCGCCTGTCACCTCAACGATATCTTTGTATCTCTGGGATCCTTTGTTCTTTTCTTTGATCTCAATAACATCTCCGGCCTTGATAAGGTAGGATGGGATGTTAACCTGTTTTCCATTGACAAGAACATGCTTGTGGTCAACGATCTGTCTGGCCTCTTTTCTTGTTCTTGCGAAGCCAAGACGGAATACAACGTTATCCAGCCTGGACTCCAGCATAACCATCAGGTTTGTACCTGTCTGGCCTTTCATATGGGAAGCTTTCTCAAAATAGTTTCTGAATGGCTTCTCCAATACGCCATAGATGAATTTCGCTTTCTGTTTCTCACGTAACTGAAGAGCATACTCACTCATTTTTCTATTGGATCTCTTTAACTGTCTGTTAGACTTTTTATCAATTCCCAAATATACAGGATCCATACCGAGGGATCTGCATCTTTTAAGAACCGGTACTCTATTTACTGCCATGTTCGATGATACCTCCTAATTAGACTCTTCTACGTTTTGGCGGACGACATCCGTTATGTGGAACCGGAGTTACATCCTTGATACTTACTACATCGATTCCGCAAGCCTGAAGTGCACGGATTGCAGCTTCTCTTCCTGAACCGGGTCCTTTAACGAATACATCTACCGATTTAAGTCCATGTACAAGAGCTGCCTTAGCTGCTGTCTCAGCTGCTGTCTGTGCTGCATATGGAGTAGATTTTCTTGAACCTTTAAAACCAAGACCACCGGCACTTGCCCATGATAAAGCGTTACCCTGTGTATCAGTTAATGTTACGATCGTATTATTAAATGATGCCTGGATATGTGCCTGTCCGCGTTCAACGTTTTTCTTAACACGCTTTTTTGTCACTCTCTTTGTAACTTTTTTAGCCATAAAACTAACCTACTTTCTTCTATTTAATACTGCTTATTTCTTCTTGCCTGCTACCGTTCTCTTAGGCCCCTTACGGGTTCTGGCATTTGTCTTTGTCTTCTGTCCGCGAACCGGAAGTCCCTTTCTATGACGGATTCCACGATAACATCCAATCTCCTGAAGTCTCTTGATGTTCAAAGCGATCTCTCTTCTGAGATCACCCTCAACTACCATTGTCTCATCGATAACTGCGCTGATTTTCTTAACTTCATCATCTGTCAGATCTCTGACACGGGTATCAGGATTCACGCCTGCCTGATCCAGGATTTTGCCTGCGCTCACTCTACCGATTCCGTAGATATAAGTAAGGCCGATCTCTACACGTTTCTCTCTTGGTAAGTCTACACCAGCAATACGAGCCATGTACTTTTCCTCTCTTTCATATGAAATATTGTCCCTAATTGAGAAGCTTCTATAATAATAGATAGAAGACTTCCAGATGTCTCTAAGGATAAGACACCCTTTCCGACTGTTTCTCGGTATTAAAAGCAATATTGGCATCAGTCCGGTATGACGACTGATGCAGTTTATATTTAATTAGCACTTACACACCTCCGTGCGTGTCATGCTACAGCCGCCTAAATAAAACTAAACAAGGTGCTTTTAGCCTTGTCTCTGCTTGTGTTTCGGATTCTCACAGATTACTCTGACGCTTCCTTTTCTCTTGATAATTTTGCACTTTTCGCAAATCGGTTTCACTGATGATCTGACCTTCACGGTAAATCCTCCTTTCCTTTGCACTGCGATTCCTTCGGAAAACTTCTCCAAAATCCCCTTTCGGATCCTTCGCAACAAAACAGTTCGCATGATATTATACATCTACCATGCGACTTAGTCAATACTTTTTTTACTTATCTCTCCAGATAATTCTTCCCTTTGACAGATCATACGGCGATAATTCAAGCGTAACTTTATCGCCCGGAAGAATCTTGATGTAGTTCATTCTCAGCTTTCCGCTGATGTGAGCTAATACAATGTGACCATTTTCAAGCTTTACTTTAAACATCGCGTTTGGCAGTTTCTCAACAACCGTTCCCTCAATTTCCATCACGTCTGCTTTTGACATGAATATACCTCCTGTTAAAACTACTTAGTCAAGGTCAAAAGTTCCGGCTCCCCCTCTGTGATGAGAACCGTGTTTTCATAATGTGCAGATAATGATCCGTCGGCCGTCTTAACTGTCCAGTCATCATCCATCCATTTCACTTCGTAAGTACCTGTATTAATCATCGGTTCGATCGCTATCGTCATACCCGGCTTCAGGAGCATTCCCTTCCGCATCTGCGGATAATTCGGAACCTCCGGATCCTCATGAAGATTCGTTCCAATCCCATGTCCGCAAAGATCCCGGACAACGCCGTAGCCTCTCTCTGTACAGTAATTGCCGATCGCAGCCGAGATATCAAATAAGTGATTGCCCGCTTTTGCGAATTTTATTCCTTCAAAAAAGCTTTCTTCTGTGACCCGGATTAATTTTTTCGCTTCTTCGGCGACCGCACCCACTGCATGGGTGCGCGCCGCGTCAGAATGGTATCCCTTATAAATCACTCCTGCGTCCAGACTTACGATATCGCCCTCGCGGATAATCCTTTTATCAGTCGGGATCCCGTGCACTACCTCGTCGTTCACAGATACGCAGATAGAAGCAGGGTAGCCGTTGTAATCCAGAAACGAAGGAATACAATGATAACTCCTGATAATCTCCTCTCCAAGGCGGTCAATGTCTTTTGTTGTCATACCGGCGTGAAGCTCTTTTTCCAATTCGTTATGCACGATTTCAAGAATCTTCCCCGCCTCCCGCATAAGGTCGATCTCCCTTGATGATTTAATAGATACTGGCATTTTTTTGTTACTCTCCTAAAATTTCAACGATCGCTCCGAAAACATCCTTCATGTCAACCGTTCCGTCAACTGTCTTCAGAACGCCTTTTTCTGTATAATAATCAATCAATGGCTGCGTCTGATCATGATAAACGCCGAGTCTCTTCTGAACTGTCTCCGGCTTATCATCATCGCGAAGGATCAATTCACCCTGACATCTGTCACAGATTCCTTCCTTCTTTGTCGGCGCATATACTATATGATATGTAGCTCCGCAGTTGACGCATGCTCTTCTTCCGCCCATACGCGCCACAATATTTTCATCCGGCACATCAACATCGATCGCGTAATCGATCGCCTCTCCGCGAGATGAAAGCGCTGCATCCAGTGCTTCCGCCTGCGGGATCGTACGCGGAAATCCGTCAAGGACATAACCCTTCTTGCAGTCTTCCTTGCTTACCCTGTCAACCACGAGGTCAACTACAAGCTCATCCGGAACAAGAAGACCCTGATCCATGTATGTCTTCGCTTTTTTCCCTAACTCCGTACCCTCTTTGATGTTTGCCCTGAAAATATCGCCCGTGGAAATATGCGGAATCGAATATTTGTCAGAAATCATTTTCGCCTGTGTTCCTTTGCCGGCGCCCGGCGCCCCTAACATAATAAGTTTCATATTTTGCTTCCTCCTTAAAACTTCTGTATACAGTTTTAGTGTACTGCACAATTGCAGAATTGTACAGGACACTAATACATTAATTGTTCAAAAATCCTTTGTAGCTGCGAACCAACATCTGTGACTCGATCTGTTTGATCGTCTCAAGGACAACTCCAACAATGATGATAAGTGATGTTCCGCCAAATGAAACGTCTGCCCCGAATACTCCGTTAAAGAAGTATGGAATGATCTGAATGATACAAAGTCCGACCGCACCAATAAAAATGACGTAGTTCAGAATTTTTGTCAGATATTCAGTTGTAGGCTTTCCCGGTCTGATACCCGGAATGAAACCACCATTTTTCTTCATATTGTTCGCAATCTCCATCGGATTAAAGGTTATAGATGTATAAAAATATGCAAAGAAAATCGTCATTGCAATATATACAACCAATCCAAGAGAATAAACCAGATTGTCCGGATCGCACCAGTTAGATGAACTCATGCCCTTCAAAATCTGGCTGCCAATTCCAGTCCCGCCGTTTTTTCCAAGGAAGCTTGCTACAACAACCGGAAATGACATAATGGATGATGAAAAGATTACCGGAATAACGCCGGCAGTATTTACCTTCAGCGGGATGAATGACGCCTGTCCGCCGACCTGTCTTCTTCCCTGTATCTTTCTGGAATACTGTACGCTGATCTTGCGTGTGGCATCCTGAAGGATAACCGTAAGCACCACAACTACGATCACAACCGCGATAATGATAACCGCAGAAACCGCGCCGGATGCCAGACTCTTGTTTGCAACGAACTGCTGGAACAATGAAACAAAATCATCCGGAATACGCGATATGATGTTGATCAGCAGGACGATAGAAATACCATTTCCAACGCCCTTTTCTGTAATTCTCTCACCAATCCACATAAGAATTGCTGAACCTGCCGTCAATGTCAGAATAACAACTGTAACATTGACAAAATTATACTCGTTCAACAGTCCCTGACGACCGAATCCGATAGCCATGGCTGCTGATTCAAAGAGTGAAAGCCCCACGTTAAGGTAACGTGTGATGGCTGTCATCTTCTTTCTTCCTTCCTCTCCTTCCTTCTGCATTTCCTCAAGCTTCGGAATTGCAATCGTAAGGAGCTGTATGATAATGGACGCCGTAATGTACGGTGTAATGCTCAGAGCAAACACGGACATGCTGGAGAAAGATCCACCCGTGAATGCATCAAAAAAGTTGAACGCATCGTTCGACTGATTGGAGAAAAATTCCTGTATATAATCGGAATTTACCCCGGGAGTCGGTAACTGCGAACCAATTCTAATTACAATCAGCATTAAGAACGTAAAAAACAGCCTCTTCCTGATTTCCGGTACTCTTAATGCCTGACGGACTGTCTTAAGCATTAAATCACCTCAGCTTTTCCACCAAGAGCCTCAATCTTCTCTGCTGCAGATGCGCTGAACGCATTTACCTGAACTGTAAGCTTCTTAGTTAACTCCCCATTACCAAGAATTTTGACGCCGTCGCGCGGGTTTTTAATAATGCCCTCTTCGATCAGCGTTTCAACTGAAACAACTGTATCATCATCAAATCTTTCTAAAACATCAAGATTAACAGCAACGATTCTCTTAGAGTTTCTGCATGTGAAGCCTCTCTTTGGAATACGTCTGTATAATGGCATCTGACCACCTTCAAAGCCTGGTCTTGGAGCCCCTGAACGAGCTTTCTGTCCCTTATGGCCTTTTCCGGCTGTCTTTCCATTTCCTGATCCGTGTCCGCGGCCTCTTCTGAAATTATCACTGTGCTTTGCACCGTCTGCCGGTCTTAAATTTGATAAGTCCATACCTGCACCTCCTATCTGAAATAATTAAGCTTCTTCTACTTTCACAAGATGTCTGACCTGACGAACCATACCCATGGTAGCGGCGTTATTCGGCAGCTCAACTGTCTTATTCAGCTTCCTGAGGCCAAGCGCCTCAACCGTTCTTTTATGCTTTGGAATTGCACCAATCGTAGATTTAACCAATGTTACTTTTACTGTATCTGCCATCTTAATTCCTCCTTAAGCCTAGAGCTCTTCTACAGATTTTCCGCGAAGTCTGGCTACTTCCTCCGGAGTCTTTAACTGACTGAGTCCGTTGACTGTAGCAAGTACAACGTTCTGCTTGTTGTTCGATCCCAGTGACTTTGTACGGATATTCTTAATTCCGGCAAGCTCGATCACGGCACGTGCAGGACCGCCTGCGATAACACCGGTACCTGTCGGAGCTTTCTTCAGAAGAACCTCAGCGCTTCCGAATTTTCCAATGAAATCATGTGTAATACTATCGTTTTCATCAAGCGCAACCGTCACAAGATTCTTTGCCGCATCCTCTTTGCCCTTGCGGATTGCTTCCGGAATCTCGGCTGCCTTTCCTAAGCCTGCACCAACATGGCCGTTTCCGTCGCCAACAACTACTAAAGCTGTGAATCTCATATTACGGCCACCCTTAACAACCTTGGTTACACGCTTAATTGATACTACATTCTCCGTTAATTCTAATTGACTGGCATCAATACGTTCCCGTCTCATGTGTCCTCCTCCTTCTAGAAATTCAACCCAGCTTCTCTGGCTGCGTCTGCTAATGCTTTGATTTTACCCTGGTATATAAAGCCGCCTCTGTCAAAAACAACTGTTGTGATACCTTTTTCAATGGCTCTTTTTGCAATGACTGTTCCTAAATATGCCGCTGCATCAACATTGTTGGTCTTCTCAAGTTCTGCTTTCACATCTTTTTGAAGAGTGGAAGCTGAAACTAATGTATTTCCAACTGTATCATCGATGATCTGCGCATACATATGATTATTACTTCTGAACACAGCTAAACGTGGTCTTTCAGCAGTACCGCTGAAACGATTACGTAATTTTCTATGTTTCTTTACACGAACTTCAGATCTGGATTTCTTACTAACCATTCTCGCACTCTCCTTATATTATTTCTTACCTGTCTTACCAACTTTACGTCTGATAACCTCATCAGCATACTTGATGCCCTTGCCCTTGTATGGCTCCGGCCTCCTCTTGTCTCTGATCTCGGCAGCGTACTGGCCAACTTTTTCTTTATCGATACCTTTCACAATGATCTTGTTCTGTCCCTCAAGAACAGCCTCGATACCCTCCGGATCCTCCATGATAACCGGATGGGAATATCCAAGATTCAATGTTAAAGTTTTACCCTGCTTGGACGCCCTGTAACCAACACCGTTGATTTCCAGGACCTTTTCATATCCTTTTGTTACACCAACAACCATATTGTTGATCAGTGTTCTTGTAAGGCCGTGAAGAGATTTCATTCTCTTTAAGTCGTTCGGTCTTGTGACAACGATAGAATCGCCGTCTCTTGTGATCTCCATTTCCGGAGCAAGTTCTCTTGTAAGAGTCCCCTTAGGTCCCGTTACAGTAACTACGTTGTTCGCAGCAATTTCAACTGTTACGTCTGCCGGAACAGCAATTGGCAGTCTTCCAATACGTGACATACCTTTTTCCTCCTTAACTTAGATTTTCGGAGAGGAACAAACCCTCTCTGTTTTCAGTTGCATTCGGCCTACCAGACGTAAGCTAAAACTTCTCCGCCTACGTTAAGCTTTCTTGCTTCTTTATCTGTGATGACGCCCTGATTTGTGGAAATGATCGCAATACCAAGTCCTCCAAGAACCCTTGGAAGCTCATCCTTGCCCGCGTAAATACGAAGACCCGGTTTGGAAATTCTCTTAATGCCGTTGATAACCTTTTCATTTTTATCAGCGCCATATTTCAGTGTCACACGGATTGTCTTAAATGCTCCGTCCTCAACAAGATCATATTTTGCGATATATCCTTCGTCTACGAGAATATCTGCAATAGCAAGTTTCATCTTGGAAGATGGAATATCAACTGTATCATGTTTTGCAGTATTTGCATTACGGATTCTTGTAAGCATATCTGCAATTGGATCGCTCATTGTCATGATGTTTTCCTCCTCTTTAATTTTGTCGGCAGATCTTACCAGCTTGCCTTGCGCACGCCCGGAATCTCACCCTTATATGCTAATTCACGGAAACAAACTCTGCAGATTCCGTATTTTCTTAAATATGCATGTGGACGACCACAGATTTTGCAGCGGCTGTAAGCTCTTGTGGAGAACTTCGGTTTGCGCTGCTGTTTGATTTTCATAGATGTCTTAGCCATGAATTGCCCTCCTTAATTTTTTGCAAATGGCATGTTGAATAATCTCAATAGCTCGCGTGCTTCCTCGTCAGTCTTTGCAGTCGTAACGAAGATAACATCCATACCTCTCACTTTGTCTACCTTGTCGTACTCGATCTCCGGGAATATAAGTTGCTCCTTAATTCCAAGAGCATAGTTTCCTCTTCCGTCAAATGCGTTTGGGTTAACTCCACGGAAGTCACGTACACGTGGCAGTGCAAGGTTAATCAAACGATCCGCGAACTCATACATCTTCTCGCCTCTCAGCGTAACTTTACATCCGATCGGCATTCCTTCTCTGACCTTGAAGTTCGCTACAGATTTTTTAGCTTTTGTGATAACAGCCTTCTGTCCTGCGATCTTCTCCATATCAGAAACTGCGGAGTCCAAAACCTTAGCGTTGTCTTTCGCTTCGCCAACGCCCATATTGATGACGATCTTTTCAAGCTTTGGAACTTCCATAATGTTTTTATATCCGAATTTTTTGACCATTGCGTCAATGATCTCATTCTGGTAAGTCTCTTTCAGTCTACTCAACGTTCTGCTCCTCCTTCCTTGCATTAATCAATCACTTCGCCTGTCGATTTTGCAACACGAACCTTCTTGTCTCCATCAATCTTAAAGCCTACTCTTGTGGCTTTCCCCTTGTGGATATACATAACGTTGGATATATCGATCGGGCCTTCCTGGTTAATAATTCCGCCAGCCTGATTGGCAGCACTTGGTTTTGTGTGCTTTGTTATCATATTTACACCCTCAACCAGTACAGTACCATTCTTACGGTTAACAGCAATTACCTTGCCTTCTTTATCTTTGTCTCTTCCAGCGATAACCTTAACAGTATCACCTTTTTTGATCTTCAAAGTTGACATCCTCAGGTACCTCCTTATAAAACTTCCGGAGCCAAAGAAACAATCTTCATAAACTGTTTCTCACGAAGCTCCCTTGCTACTGGCCCAAAAATACGTGTTCCTCTTGGGTTTTTGTCATCTTTGATGATAACAGCAGCATTTTCGTCAAATCTGATATATGAACCGTCTTTACGGCGTGTACTGTTTACAGTACGAACTACAACAGCCTTCACAACGTCGCCTTTTTTAACAACGCCGCCTGGTGTTGCATCTTTAACAGACGCAACGATCACATCGCCGATTGCAGCATATCTTCTTGTAGAACCGCCTAATACACGAATGCAAAGTAATTCCTTAGCACCTGTATTGTCAGCTACTTTAAGTCTACTTTCCTGTTGAATCATGCCAGGTAAACCTCCTTTAACTGTATTAAAAGAATCTTATTTTGCTTTCTCTACGATCTCAACAAGTCTCCATCTCTTATCTTTGGATAATGGTCTTGTCTCCATCACTTTAACTGTATCTCCAATGTTGCACTCGTTGTTAGCGTCATGTGCTTTCAGCTTATATGTCTTCTTTACGATCTTTTTGTAAAGAGGATGCTTTACATGGTCTTCGATTGCAACTACGATCGTTTTATCCATTTTGTTGCTGACTACCTTACCTGTACGAGTCTTTCTCAGGTTTCTTTCCACAACAATTCACTCCTTTCCGGTCTGTTCTATAGAGCTACGCATTCGCCTTCTCAGTGATAACTGTCTGAATCCTGGCAATATTTTTTCTTACCTCTTTAATTCTGCTTGTGTTATCCAACTGGTTTGTTGCGT
>CAZPXF010000023.1:0-26697 GCA_964590945.1 uncultured Lachnospiraceae bacterium
ACAGCGAAGGAAGCTCTGCATATCTATAAAAGCCGGGATATGTCGGAGAAAGTCTCCAGTTTCAGTTGTCAGTGCTGAGACCGGAGACTTTTAGGTTTAAAATTTCTGGAAGTTCACAATGGAAGCTCCGGCGGAGCGCATCTGCAGATCCGCCGCTGGTATGGAAGCTTTGGAGGCTGGCTTTCAATATAATAAAATACATAAAAATATATAAAAATATATTGACACAGGATGTATTTCTGTATATTATAGATATATGATTCAAATGAGAGGAGTGCATTCTGATGACCAGGGAAGAGATGCGGAGGATCAAGGAGGAGCGGGGTTACAGTTTCCGAAAGCTGTCGGAGTATTCGGGTGTGCCGGTCGTGACGATTCAGAAGATATTTTCCGGCGCTACGGAGAATCCGAGGAAAGCTACGCTGGATGCGATCGAGCGGGTTCTGTCCGCGGATGAAGGGATCTATCAGGGAAAGGCTTATGAGTATGCTTCGGTTACGCACACGGATATGCTGAGAGAGACGCAGTCACCTTACGGAGTGGAGTATACGGGGAAAGGACATACACTGAAGGATTATTATGCGCTTCCGGAGGAACAGAGAGTGGAACTGATCGACGGCGTGTTTTATGAGATGTCGGCGCCGGAGACTGTTCATCAGGATATAGAGGGATATATGCATGCAGCATTTTATGAATATATCCGGAAGACCGGGAAGCCATGTAAGGTATTTATGGCTCCGACAGATGTGCAGATCTGTTGTGATGACAGGAATATGGTGGAGCCGGATCTCCTGGTAGTCTGCGACAGGGAGAAGATTAAGGGTTTTGGCATATACGGAGCGCCGGATTTCATACTGGAGATTCTCTCCAGATCCACGAGAAAGAAGGATATGACGGTCAAGCTTTCGAAGTATGCTGAGGCGGGCGTCCGGGAGTATTGGATCATCGACCCGTATAAGGAGAAGCTGATCACCTATGATTTTACAGATGAAGATTATGTACCGTGTGTATATCCGCTGGCGGGTAGTGTACCGGTGGCGATCTCCGGAGGAGAGCTTTCCATTGATCTGGAGCCTGTGGCGGAATCTATCAGAGAGTTAGGGAGTTTGTAATATGACAGAGAAGAAGATTGTAATTATTGGAACAGGTCATGTCGGTTCGCAGTGCGCATATGCGCTTGCACAGCAGGGAATTGCAAAGCAGATCGTACTGATCGATAAAGATATGGAGAAGGCCAGGAGTCATGCCATGGACGTCGCAGACTGCGTGTGCTTCCACGGCAGCTCCGTTATCGTGCGGACAGGAACGTACGACGATTGCAGGGATGCGGATATCATAGTCGTGTCCATCGGTGTATCGAGGAAGCCGGGACAGACCCGGCTGGATCTGCTGGATGATTCGATCGCGTGTGCGGATGAGATGCTCGGCCACATGCAGGGGATGGAGATTCCGGGTGTGATCATTTCGATCTCCAATCCGGCAGATATCATCGCGGATTATATCAGGAAGAAGACCGGCCTTCCGAAGAACCGGGTGTTCAGCACAGGTACCTCCCTGGATACTGCGAGGATGAGACGCACGGTAGGGGATCTCTGTAATGTGGCGCCGCACAGCGTGATCGGATATGCCATGGGAGAGCACGGAGATTCCTCCATGATACCGTTTTCGCATCTGACGATCCAGGGGAAGAGTTATCTGGAACTGAAGGAGGAGGATCCGGAACGTTTTGGAGCCCTCAGCGAGACCTATATTACGGAGCGAACGCATCTGCGCGGTATGGATATTGTGATCGGAAAGGGTTCCACCGAATTCGGTATCGCAAGTGCACTCGCGGATATGGCGAAGGCAGTGATGATGGATGAGCACCGGGTGCTTCCGGCATCGCCGCTTTTGGATGGTGAGTACGGACAGAGCGGCATTCACGCCGGGGTTCCGTGTATCATCGGGAAGAATGGCATAGAGAAGATCGTTCAGCTCCGCCTGAGCGGAGAAGAGAAGCAGGCATTTGATGCGTCCTGTGAGGTGATCCGTGAGTATATTTCCCGCGTGGAAAGCTGTTAAGCGTCGACGGAATGAGTCCGCATATTGTGAATAAAATCATTCTTTTCCGGTATTCTATATGATAGCAGAGACAGAAGGCCGCCATTTTGTTTTATGGAATGGCAGGAGCCTGCATCAGCAAATAGCGGATCTTGCATCCGTGAAAGGAAGGACATGGAATGAAGACATTTCACGAATTATATTTGGATATACTCAAGCAGGAAAGCAGGAAAGGGCGGGAGCTGATCGGGGATTATGAACCGGCGCATCTGGACTGTCTGCTCCATCCGGAGAGATATGCTCCGGTGATCGTGACAGGGGACTGCGGTTCCTGTGAGGAAGAGCGGGCGTGCAGAAACAGTTGTGTTTTCGATGCGATCGAGGTCAGGGATGGAAGGATTTGCATCGATCCCGGAAAATGTGTCGGATGCGGGATATGCGTGGATGTATGCAGGCTGGAGCGCCTTGCTGAGAACAAAGATGTATTGCCGGTGCTGCGGGCGGTGAGAGAGAAAAAGAGAGATGTCTATGCGCTTATCGCTCCGGCATTCACCGGGCAGTTTGGAGAAAAGGCAACCCCGGGGCGGCTCAGAAGCGCACTGAAAGCAGTCGGTTTTAAAGGGATGGTGGAGGTAGCGGTTTTCGCGGATATACTGACACTGAAGGAAGCGTTGGAATTTGACCGGAATGTTGTGGAGAAGGATGATTTCCAGTTAACAAGCTGCTGCTGTCCGGTCTGGATCGCGATGATCCGGAAGGTTTACAGCGAGTTGATCCCGCATGTGCCGGGAGCGGTCTCTCCGATGATCGCTGCGGGACGAGTCGTCAAAAAGATCTATCCGGATGCAGTTACCGTGTTCATTGGCCCGTGCATGGCGAAAAAGAAGGAAGCGCGGGAGGAGGATATTGCAGACGCCGTGGACTATGTTCTGACATTTGAGGAGGTCAGGGATATATTTGAGGCGGCAGAGATATGCCCGGAGGAGCTTCCGGAGGATGCCCGGGAACATGCTTCGCGTGCGGGACGTATTTATGCGCGGACGGGCGGCGTCAGCGAAGCAGTCAGGGAGACCGTGAATCAGCTGGATCCGGACAAAAGGATCAAAGTGAAAGCGGAGCGGGCGGACGGTGTTCCTGCATGCAGAGCGCTGATTGAAAGGATTCAGAAAGGGGAGACCGACGCCAATTTTTTTGAGGGGATGGCATGTAAGGGCGGCTGCGTCGGAGGCCCAAAGGCTGTGATCGACAGAGAAGCAGGAAGAAAGCAGGTGAACACCTATGCAGATGCATCCGTCTATCGTACACCGCTTGAGAATCCTTTTGTGATGGAGCTCCTGGCGCGGTCAGGCTTCGAATCTGTCGGCAGTTTTTTAGAAAAGAGCGATATCCTGACGAGAGATTTCGGATAAAAATTCTGTCCGCTTACTCTGGTATAAGCTGCCGCTTCACGAATTATTATTCGTGAAAGCGACAGTCTTGCCTGCAGATATCACAGATCATTCTCTGCGTCGTTTGGCTTTTCTGTAAAAATAATACGGCGTCAGCGCCAGCAATGTTGCGGTCCATGCCAGAGGATAGCTTGTCATGATCGTTTTCAGCGCCGGATGCTCTGGAGTGACAAACAGAAGCCACGGTACTCTTACAAGACAGACCCCGCAGAGTGTAATGATCGTAGGAACGATCACATCGCCAAGTCCTCGGAGTGCGCCCATCAGAATTTCGACAAATACGTAGACAATATAGCTCGGCACCAGAAACACAAGCATATAGATACCGATTTCGATGACCGTCGCATCCGTTGTGAAAAGATAGAAGAGCGGATAGCGGATCAGGATCATGAGGACAAGTATACCGCCGCATACGCCTACCGCCATAGCAAGGCAGATACGGATGCTGCGGTAAACGCGCTTTAAGTTGCCTGCGCCGTAATTCTGGCCGGCAAAGGTTGTGATCGAGATTCCGAAAGCGCCGCAGACAGTCCAGAAGATCATATCGACCTTGCCGAATGCGCCCCATGCCGCCGCCGTATTCGTTCCGAGACTGTTGATGGCGGTCTGAATGATGATATTTGTCAGACCATAGATGCAGCCCTGAAATGCGCCCGGGAGACCGATGCGGAGCTCGGAGAGCAGCGTCCTGGTGTGAATCCGTATTTTTGACGGCAGCAGCTTCAGAGAGTCATAAGAATGCATCAAAGCATGGATGACAAATATGGCGCTGATACACTGGGAGATTACGGTCGCGGCTGCAGCTCCGGCTATTCCCATATTCAGTCCGATGACAAAAAGCATGTCCAAAATGATATTCGAGATCGAGCAGATGATCAGATAGATAAACGGCCTTTTGGAGTCGCCGATGGCGCGCATGATGGCAGCGCCCATATTGTAGATCATCGTTGGAACCGCTCCGATAAAATAGATCCGGACATATACGATGGCATCTGCCAGGATCTCCTCCGGCGTCTTCATGGCGGATAATATCTGTGGCGCTAAAAGGAAGCCGATCACGGTGATAATAATACTTGCGATTACGGACATTGCCGCAGCCGTGTGGAGGCTGATGTGGATTCCATTTTTATTTTTGGCGCCGTACTGCTGTGAGATGATAACGGCAGCCCCGTTGGAGAGTCCATTGAAAAACTGGACGATAATAAGAGAAATGACCATGGCTGAGCCTCCGACGCTTGCAAGAGCTTCCTTCCCCACGAAGCGTCCCACGATGATAGCGTCGGCGGTGTTATATAATTGCTGAAACAATGTTCCGGCGGCGATCGGGAAAAAGAAGATCAGAAGCTGTTTCCAAATGACGCCCTCGGTGATCTGGTTATTTTCTATGTTCTCCATACTCTTCAAAGACACAAAAATCCCTCCCCCTGAAATGCTGTTTTGTTGATTTTTATATGGATTGAAAAATATGCCGTGTTAGTATCATACAACTTTGTTTTAAGAAGGTCAATAATCGGAATACGGTTTGGTCTGATATGCTGCAGATTAATGATTGACATTTCTCAGTAAAGATGTATAATATCTCTTATACCTATCAGATTGATAGGAATAAAATATTTATAGCGAGGATATTATGGAAAGACCGATTGAATGCGAGATCAGGGGAATAGCAGCGAATCTCCTGAATGACTATAACAGCGACCGTGCAATTGACCAGATTGAGCTTTTCAGCCAGCCTGACACGGATCTTATCAAGGAGATTACAGCGAAGCTTTTAAAGATCGTGTTTCCGGGATTTTACCGGGAGACGGGTTACCGATTTTATAATCAGAGAAGCAGGCTTACGGTACTGATCGAGGATGTTATGTATAATCTGAATAAACAGATTGCAATTGCGCTTCGTCAGCTTCCGGAGAATGCGGAAAAGACAGAAGAGGAAATTGAACTGGATTCGCAGAATATTTCTGTAGATTTTTTTAAAAAGATTCCCCAGATCCGCGAGTATCTGGAGACCGATGTCCAGGCGTTTTTTGACGGGGATCCGGCGGCGTTTAATAAGAATGAGATCATTCTTTGTTATCCGGGACTCTATGCGATCACAGTAAACCGGATCGCGCATGAGCTTTTTCTGCTTGGCGTTCCGCTGATCCCGAGAATTATGACGGAGCACGCTCACAACTTAACCGGAATCGATATTCATCCGGGCGCGACGATCGGCAAATATTTCTTTATCGATCACGGCACAGGTATTGTAGTTGGTGAGACGACAATTATCGGAGATAATGTAAAGGTATATCAGGGCGTGACGATCGGAGCTCTTTCTACGAGAGGCGGACAGAGACTGAAAGGTACGAAGAGACATCCTACGATCGAGGACAATGTAACGATCTATTCCGGCGCGTCTATTCTCGGAGGCGAGACTGTGATCGGGCATGATTCTGTGATCGGAAGTAATGCTTTCATTACGAAATCTGTAGATCCGGGAATGACGGTAAGCATCAAAAATCAGGAGCTGAACCTGAGAAATCACAATGGAAAGAGTGTATTTGAGACGACAGAGCTGGAACAGGATGATCATTGGTTTTATGTCATTTAAGCATGCGGCTGGCAACGAAAAGGAACCTCCACCGGAGCTTCCTTTCGCATACCTGGCAACGAATGATGGGTATATATGCGATACTTTCACATATATACCCATTTTAAATACATAATTTGACGAAGTGCAGAAGAATTCTATTCCATATCTGTCAAAAATGCCCGGTATCCGCGAACCGCTTCATAGATATCCGCTTTGCTTGCAGCCTCCATCGGGGCGTGCATACTGAGGATTGCAAGACCGCTGTCGATGACCTCCATGCCATATTTTGCCATGATCCATGCGATCGTTCCGCCGCCCCCGGCGTCTACCTTACCAAGCTCCGCAGTCTGGAACATGATCTGGTTATCGTCCATGATCTTCCGGAGTGCGGCGATATATTCTGCATTGGCGTCGCTGGAACCGGCTTTGCCGCCGGAACCGGTGTACTTGTTGAATACAAGACCTTTCCCCAGGAAGGCTCCGTTTTTCTTTTCAAATACGTCTCCATATAAAGGATCAAAGCCGGCGCTGACATCGGAGGAGAGCATTTTGGAGTTCTGAAGCGCACGGCGAAGGGAGAGCGCAGAAGAGTATCCCATCAGATTCAGAACTTCTGCAGTCATATTTTCAAAGTAACGGGACTGCATGCCGCTGGCACCGTAACTTCCAATCTCTTCCTTATCCACAAGAAGGCAGCAGGCAGTGCGCTTTGGAGTATCGATATCCAGCATAGCCATCAGCGATGTAAACGCACAGATACGGTCGTCCTGTCCGTAAGCTAAGATCATACTCCGGTCAAATCCGAGATCTCTTGCTTTTCCTGCCGGAACAATCTCCAGTTCTGCGGAAAGAAAATCATCTTCTTCCATGTCATAGGCGTCCTTCAGAAGCTTTAATATATTTTTCCTGACGGCGTCCTTTTCCTCGCCGCCGAGCGGGACGCTTCCAATAAGAAGATCCATCTTCTCGCCTTCAATGACTTTGTTGGCATTTTTTTCAAGCTGCTCGTGTGAAAGGTGAACCAGAAGATCTGTAATGGTAAATACAGGGTCTGTATCCTTTTCACCGATGCTGACTGTGATGACCGAGCCGTCTTTTTTGGCGATCACTCCATGGATCGCGAGAGGGATCGTGACCCACTGATACTTTTTGATCCCGCCATAATAATGTGTGTCCAGATATGCAAAACCATTGTCTTCGTAAAGCGGATTCTGCTTCACGTCAATACGCGGGGAATCAATGTGCGCGCCGAGGATATTCATTCCATGCTCCGGATTTTCAGTACCGATATGGTAGAGGATCATGGTCTTGTCATTGTATACGGCGTAAACCTTGTCCCCGGCCTTTAACGCGCGGCCCTCTTTTATATAATCTGAGAGCGGAAGATAACCGGCCTTTTTTGCCATGTCTGTGGAAATATATACACATTCCCGCTCTGTTTTTCCTGCATCGAGGCAGGCTTTATATTTTTCATTGACCTCATGCACCTTCTGAAGCTGCATTTCGCTGAAGGTTTCCCAAAGAGTTTTATTTTCCATAATCATAGCTCCTTTCTGTCATATAAGATGTGCAATTACGGGAAAAGTAATCGCTTTCCTAATTATAGCATACTAAAAAAAACAGTCAATGAAATTTGTGAAGATGTTCTAAGACTAACGTTCAATTTGCTGAAAATATTAGAAATAAATCACAAAAAGGATTGATAAACTTATAGAAATCATGTAATATAGTGATAGATAAAAGGGGGTCAGGGGCTGATGAATATCAAAACAGTACCTTGACATATTTTACGAGGAGGTAATGCTATGAAATTTGAAGCAAAGGTTAACTTTGACAATTATGAGTCTACGATTCAGTTTGTTGATGCCCATACCAACGGCGAGTTTTGCCGTATGGCTATTGGAGGATTTCCTGAACCGGAAGGGAAGACCATGATTGAGAAGAAGCAGTGGATGGAGAAGAATTACGATCACGTACGTACAGCTCTCATGCATGAGCCCCGCGGCCATCATGATATGTTCGGCGGTTTCTTCTGTGAGCCTGTTGATCCGGAAGCTCAGTTCGGTATTCTGTTCATGGATACAGGCGGATATCTGAACATGTGCGGACATTGCTCGATCGGCGCGGTTACAATCGCGATCGAGGCAGGACTTGTAGAGTCCCATGAGGGCGAGAATGACGTTGTATTCGAGGCTCCGGCAGGAATTATCCGTACAAAGGCTCTGGTTGAAGGAGGAAAGGTTAAGTCAGTAACGATCACAAATGTTCCTGCTTTCGTTTATAAAGAGAACCAGAAGGTTACAATCGACGGCAAGGAGATTGAGTTTACCATCTCCTTCGGAGGAAGTTTCTTTGCACTTGTTGATACGACGAAACTGGATATCGGTGATATCAATGCTAAGACTGTTCCGGAGTATTCCAAGCTTGGAATGAAGATGCTTGAGAAGATCAATGCAGAGATCGAGATCCAGCATCCGGAGCTTGACATCACATCTGTTGACCTTGTTGAATTCTATGGCCCGACGCCGAATCCGGACAAGGCTGATATGCGTAACGTAGTTATCTTTGGCGAGTGCCAGGCTGACCGTTCACCTTGCGGAACCGGTACAAGCGCTAAGCTTGCAACGCTGCATCACTGGGGAGAGCTTGGAGTAGGCGAGAAGTTCAGATATGAGAGCTTTATCGGAACTGTATTTATCGGCGAGATCAAGGAAGAGACTAAGGTCGCAGACTATGACGCTGTTATTCCTATGATCACAGGCTCCTGCTATCTCACGGGCGTTGGAACATATATTATCGATCAGGATGACTCGTTGAAGTATGGATTCGTAGTTGGCTAATCAGTAAAGTAAATGATTTAAGGCAGTTCCGGTCAGGAGCTGCCTTTTAAATTCTGTTACGCAAAAAACTCTGGCAACATTTTTGAAAATGCATATTCACAGGGAAAATTTTGCGGGAACATGCGTGCGTGGGACAATAATGGGACAGCGTTTCTGATATCCTTATCTCATAAAGAAATTGCAAAAATACAGATTCATAATGAGAAAGGATGAAGACGATGAAAGGATATTTCGTAGACGGCGGTTACATGGGATATGTAGACGGAAGATACATGCTTTTCGCGAGCGAAGATGATTACCGTGAATACTGCAGATAAGATGCATACAAAACGAATGAAGATATAAGAAATGCCATATGACGGGAAACGCACATATGGCATTTCTGATGCGTTCCTGTATTTCGTTCCTGTATTTGGGAACCGGAAGCGGTTTTATATCTCGATGCTCTCCGCACCAGATATATGATGTTTTGAGTATAAAATGACCGTATCGCCCGAATACAGGACGGTATTTCCATTTGGAATCAATGTTTTGTCATGATGCTTTACAAGGATAATGACAGATTGACGGGAGATATCAAGATCACGTATGCGCTGACCAACCCAGGGATTGTGTTCCTGAAGCATGATCTCCTTCAACTGGACAGAGTCCTGGTCTTCCAGAGATTCGGCGCCGAGGATCAGCACATCGTCCGCCTCTAATACACTGTCCCCGCGGGGGATGAGAAGTTCCGAATTACGCTTGATAGCGGCAACGATGATTCGTTGGGGAAGCCGGATTCCGGCGATCGTCTGTCCTACCCACGGATCCTGTAAGGAGAGACGGATTCGTATAAAATGGATATCCTTCTCATTCCCGTAGTTGGTGAGTGTTTTGATGCGTGAGTATTGCTCAACGAATCCTGCGGAAATAATACCAGTAGGAATAGCCACCATGCCGACCCCAAGAAAGGCTATGATGATGCTGAAGAACTGTCCCATGGGCGTGATGGGATAAATATCACCGTACCCGACAGTCAATATTGTGGAGACAGACCACCAGATTCCGGAAAATGCATTGGAAAATACTTCCGGCTGCGCTTCATGTTCCAGACTGTACATACAGAGACTGGAGGCAAGCATAAGCACGGATACAAGAAATACAGATGAAAATAACTGTTGCCGCTTGCTTACGATTACATCAGTGATGATATTCAGCGAATCATAGTAAGCCGTTATCCGGAACAACCGGAAGATACGCACGATCCGGAACATACGGAATGCGATCGCTCCCGATGGGAAGAAAAAGGGAAGATAATACGGAATAAAGGAAAGCAGATCCACCAATCCGGTAAAGGAAAGCGCATATTTCAGAATGGCTTTTGGCTCTGTAAGCTTCGGATAAAGATATTTGGCCGTCAGTATGCGGAAAATATAGTCGATCAGGAACGTCACGACGGTGATACGCTCTAAAGATGTAAGCAGCAATCCGTAGCGTGCTTTGATGAAATCAAATGTATACAAAATGCTGACGGTAAGATTCATAATGATCAGAAATGTATTCAGGAAATCATAAAAGCGGCTGGCATAATCCAGATTATTTCCGACCTCTACTATTTCAAATAATCGTTTCCGGCGTTCTTCCCATGTTTTGTATTTCATGACAATATTCCTTTCTGGAATGCTACCTGTGGAGTGTTTTTGTTTTCCGTCCCAATATTACTATTTTACTATATATTTAGCCGGAATCAACGAAATATTTTGCAAATAGAACAGAATCTTTATCCTGCGGCTTTCCTCTGAGAAGACAGGAAGAAGAACAATGAAATGATCGTGATATCTTGAAAAGAAGAGAAATATCAGTTAATTTAATAGATGAGGAAGTGAGGAAAATGCGTATTCTGGTTGCAGAAGATGAAAAGAATCTGAATGATATTATTGTAAAAGAACTGAAACAGAATCATTATACCGTTGATGCGTGTTATGACGGAATATCTGCGCTTGACTATATTGAGTTTGCAGAGTACGATGCGGTCATAATGGATATTATGATGCCGGGCAAAAGCGGCATAGATGTAGTAAAAGAGATCCGAAAGGATGGAAAGCGGGTTCCGGTACTGTTTCTGACCGCCAGAGACAGCATAGAGGACAGAGTTGCCGGCCTGGATGCGGGAGCGGACGATTATCTTGTGAAACCCTTCGCTCTGGATGAACTGCTGGCGCGTATCCGTGTCATGCTCCGGAGAAGCTCCGGCAATGGAAATAACTGTTTTGTCCTGGCGAATTTGAAAGTGGACTGCGATTCAAGAACTGTATTCCGGGACGGGCAGCAGATCCGGCTGTCCAGTAAGGAATTTGCCATTTTAGAGTATATGATCCGAAACAAAGGGATTGTGCTGACACGGGAAAAGATTGAGCAGCATATATGGAATTACGACTATGAAGGCGGTTCCAATGTGGTGAATGTCTATATACGCTATCTCCGGAAAAAGATCGATGATAATTATGAGCCGAAGCTGATACACACGATCCGCGGAGCTGGATATGTTTTGAGGGAAAATGAATGAAGCGATTATCGATTAAGGTCAGAGTTACTCTTTGGTATACTTTATTTATGTTTGTGCTTACGATGGCGGTGCTTATGCTGCTGCTTCAGGTCGGTGGACGGCAGATTGCTGCATCTACGAAGAACCGGCTGGAACAAGTGGTATCGAAGAATCTGAAAGAAATTGAGTATGATGAAAGCGAAGGACTGGATATTGATGATGATCTGAATACTTATGAAGGCGGAGTGTACCTTGTGCTCTATGACGAGGAAGGAAATCATTTGTTCGGGCATCTTCCGAGCGGAATCGAAGCCGGGCAGACCCCGGTTTTGAACAGCGGAGAAGTGCAGGAGCTTACCGTTGATACTGTAAAATGGCAGATATTTGATGGATACAAGGCTCTAAGCGCAGATAAGGGCGTATGGCTGCGAGGTATGATTTCACAGAGCGATGCGGAATCCGGACTTAATATTGTTCTGAGACTTTCTATGTTTTTATTGCCGCTCTTTGTCGTATTGATCGCTTTTGGCGGATATTACATTACTTACCGCGCGTTCGTGCCGATAGAGAAGATGAGGATGACGGCAGAAGAGATCGTCGGCGGCTGCGATCTTTCCAGGCGTATTGAACTGACAGACGGCAAAGATGAGATTTATCAGCTGGCGGATACATTTGACCGGATGCTGGACCGGATCGAGGAGTCCTTTGAAAGGGAAAAACAATTTACGTCGGACGTCTCCCATGAACTCAGAACTCCGGTTTCAGTAATCAGGACACAGGCAGAGTATGCCCTGCGGTATGACGATCCGTCCGATGATATAAAAGACAGGCTTGATACGATCCTGAAGCAGTCCGGGAAGATGTCCGGGATGATCTCGCAGCTTCTGATGTTGTCGCGTGCGGATCAGGGAAGGGAGATGATTCAAAGAGAGCGCGTCAATCTGAGCGAGCTGGTTGAGATCATAGCAGAAGAAGAACAGGAGCGTTCCGCGGGCAGAAATATAAAAATCAACACAGATTGTCAGCCGGATCTGTATATAACAGGGGACGAAACCCTGCTGATGCGCTGTTTTATGAACCTGATTGAAAATGCGATCACTTATGGCAGGGATGGCGGTAATATCTGGATCGCTCTCGGAGAAGAAGGAAGCCATATTTCCGGATATATCCGGGATGACGGAATCGGAATCCGCGAGGAGACTCTGCCGAAGATCTGGGACAGGTTTTATCAGGCGGATCCATCGAGGACAGCATCCGGTGAAGGAAGCTCCGGCCTCGGATTGTCTATGGTCAGGTGGATTGTCGAAGCCCATGAGGGAAGTATTACGGCAAAGAGCCGGTACGGCGAGGGGACGACGTTTTATTTCCGATTTAAAAAAGCGAAGAATCATTCTGCAAAAAAAGAAGAGGTTTAATCTTATTTTAATCTTTGCATAATAAGATAAGGCCATAAAAGCAATAAACAATTTAAGACGAGGAGGAATGATTCATGAAAAAAAGAATCATAGATTTATTAGGGATTGCAGCAATTGTTCTGGTTATCGCAGGATGCGGGGCAAATACGGACACAGCTACAGGCAGCGAGTCCTCCGGCGCCGGAGTACAGCCGAAGGAAGAAGTCACTGCGGGCGCAGACACATCGGTTTCAGAAGAGACCTCTGAATCTGAAGCTACATCGCAGACGGAAGCAGAGGAGACGAAGTCCGCCGATGTACAGACCGGCAGCGCTGTCATATCTGAGGATGAGGCAAAGGGCATCGCGCTGAAAGATGCAGGAGTAGAAGAAAAAGATCTTTCCGGCATCCGGATCAAATTGGAGACGGATGATGGAATCCAGGAATATGAAGTAGATTTCTATGCAGATGGCAAAGAATACGATTATGATATCGATGCTGCGACAGGAGAAATTCGAACCAAAGATATGGATGTCGATGATGATTTTAAGTGGAAGACATCATCATCTTCATCGGATGCATCAATTTCTGAGGCGGAGGCCAGGAAGATAGCTTTGAAGAAGGTATCTGGGGCGTCTGAAAATGACGTACGCCTGCATCTGGATAATGACGATGGGAAAAAGGTATACGAAGGATCCATCATCTATAATGAGAGAGAATATGATTTTGAGATCGATGCGGACAGCGGAGCTATTCTGGAATGGGAAGAAGAATCCATCTATGATGATTAAAAGTATCGCAGTCGAAAATCCCCTGTGATTTTGCGGAAAATCAAAGGTTGACATTGTATAAGAAAGCTTTTATAATATCAATAAATCGCTTTTTATTATTAAGTTTATACGTGAAATGCAGTGACAGGGAGGAGTACACAGTTGCCTGATGCAAAGAGAGAAGATGGTTGATGCGAATCTTCGTGAAGGGATTGTGGAAGTAGCCTTTGAGCATCGAATTGAACGAAGCGTTATATCATGTATGCCGTATGGAGTGTCAGTGAAACTTTTGGGATACGCTTTCAGTAGACTTCGACGTGATTCCGACGTTATATGGAAGACAATATCGGAAGATTCCCGTATTGGTTGAGTGCAAAGCCAAGGCTTTGAAGTTAGGTGGTAACACGGATTTTTATTCGCCCTGAACATGATGTTCAGGGCGTTTTTACATGACCGGAGCTTTATCTATGGAATGATAAAACGTTTATATACAGATCAGAGACAGTTAGATAGGAGGTTTTTCAATGAAAAAGATTTCGGGGAATAAGCTGCTTGTAAAAGCGTTGAAGGAGGAAGGCGTAGATGTGCTCTTTGGATATCCGGGGGCATGTACGATCGACATCAGCGATGAATTATATAAGCAGGATTATACAAAGGTCGTTCTGCCTCGCCATGAGCAGGCGCTGATCCACGAGGCGGACGCGTATGCAAGGACAACGGGGAAGGTCGGCGTCTGTCTTGTTACCAGCGGTCCGGGAGCGACAAATCTTGTCACCGGAATTGCAACGGCGAATATGGACAGCGTGCCGCTTGTCTGCTTTACAGGTCAGGTGGCAAGACATCTGATCGGAAATGATGCGTTCCAGGAGGTCGATATCATCGGTATCACGAGAAATATCTGTAAGTTTGGTATCGTGGTGCGCAAGCGTGAAGATCTCGGAAGGATCATCAAGGAAGCATTTTACATCGCCCGGACAGGAAGGCCGGGTCCGGTTATTATTGACCTGCCGAAGGATGTTATGTGCGAGCTTGGGAGCCCGGAATATCCGGCGGAGGTCAATATCCGCGGGTACAAGCCGAGTACGGGTGTACATATCGGCCAGCTTAAAAAAGCCCTGCGCATGCTCAGTAAGGCGAAGAAGCCTCTTTTCCTTGCAGGCGGCGGCGTAAATATTGCCAGGGCGAATGAGAATTTTGAGAAGATCGTGGATATCACCAGGATTCCGGTCGTCACAACTATCATGGGGCGGGGCGCGATCCCGACGACGCATCCGTTATTTGTCGGCAATCTGGGGATGCACGGCAAATATGCGGCAAACATGGCGGTTACGGAATGTGATCTTTTATTTTCTATCGGAACACGTTTCAATGACCGGATCACAGGAAAACTCCATGAATTTGCGCCGAACGCGCAGATCATACATGTAGATATTGATACCTCTTCCATTTCCAGAAATGTTCATGTGCATGTGCCGATCGTTGCAGATGCAAAGGAAGCGACGGAGAAGATGCTTGAATATGTAACGGAATGCAATACGGAAAAATGGATCGGACAGATCCGCAGCTGGCAGGACGAGCATCCGATCATGATGAGGGATCAGGAGGCTCTGACGCCGGAATATATTATCCGTACGATTAATGAGGAATTTGACGAGGCGATCGTTGTAACGGACGTTGGACAGCATCAGATGTTTACAACGCAGTATTTGCGGATTGATTCCAAAAAGCAGTTAGTTACCTCCGGCGGCCTTGGGACGATGGGCTACGGGTTCCCGGGTGCGATCGGCGCAAAGATCGGTAATCCGGACAGGACGGTTATCATGATCTCCGGGGATGGCGGTATGCAGATGAATATTCAGGAATTTGCGACAGCCATGTGCGAGCATCTTCCGTTAATTCTGTGTGTATTTAACAATAATTATCTTGGAATGGTACGCCAGTGGCAGAAACTATTTTACGGAAAGCGTTACTCCATGACCTGTCTGCGCAAATGCCGGGAGTGTGATGAGAATTGCAGCAATCCGGAATTTGAGTGCCCGCCTTACCGTCCGGATTTTGTGAAGCTGGCAGAGAGCTACGGGGCAAAAGGAATGCGCGTATTTAAGCGCGAGGAGGTTGCGGATGCGTTCCGGAAGGCGCGGGAGAATACGGATTGCCCGACGCTGATCGAATTTATTCTGGATCCGGAGGATCTGGTTTATCCGATGATACAGCCGGGCGGAACGCTGGAAGAGATGATCATGGACTGTTAGGAAGGAGCGTAAGAGATGAATGGAAATGATATAAAGAAAAAAAGATGGATCTCCCTTTATGTAGAGAACCGGATCGGCGTCCTTGCAAAGATCGCAGGTCTGTTTGCGGGGAAATCCTACAACATGTCCAGCTTATCAGTGGGTGAGACGGAGGATCCGACCATTTCAAGAATGACCATTGAGACGATCAGCGATGACGAGACCTTTGAGCAGATCAAGAAACAGCTCAACCGTCTGGTCGAGGTTATCAAGGTTATTGATTTTACAGATATGAATATCCGTATGAAGGAGATCATGTATATTAAAATTATGAAATGCAGCCGTGAGGATAAGGAGGTAGCGTTCCAGATCGCGCAGACTTTCAAGGGGCGCGTGGCGGATTATGGGAAAGACAGCGTGCTTCTTGAGATCTTCCAGGCGGCGCACAAGAATGACGCTCTGATCAAGCTCTGCAAGGAGGAATTTAAGACGATCGAGGTTGTCCGGGGCGGAAGCGTTGGCATTGAAGCGATCAGCCGCGTCGAGCGATAAACGGAAAGGGATCGTTATGTTTGGGGCTTCGGTATGCATAAATGTCCGATGGCAGAATGTATCCGGAATGCAGTCTGAACAGACGATCCCTCTTTTTGTTGCCATGTATGCGAAGGAGAGGATTTGGGATGGAAGCATATACTGGATTTGCAGAAGTATACGACATTTTCATGGATAATGTGCCGTATGAAGAATGGTGCCGGTGGTATCTGGAGATCTTAAGGAAGTATGGAATTTCCGACGGATTGGTATTGGAGCTTGGATGCGGAACCGGAAGCATGACAGAATTGCTTGCGGATGCGGGATATGATATGATAGGAATTGACAATTCGGAGGAAATGCTGGATCTGGCGATGAAAAAAAGGGAAGAGTCGGGGCATGACATTTTGTATCTTCTTCAGGATATGACGGAGTTTGAACTGTATGGAACCGTCCGGGCGATCGTCAGCGCCTGTGATTCTGTCAACTATATTCTGGAGGAGGAAGAGCTGCGCGAGGTCTTCCGGCTCGCCAATAATTATCTGGATCCGAAGGGATATTTTATATTTGATTTTAATACCGGATATAAGTATGAGGAAATCCTGGGGGAACAGACGATTGCCGAAAACCGTGAGGATTGCAGCTTCATCTGGGAGAATTGTTACGACCCGGAGGATGAGATCAACGAGTATGATCTGACGCTCTTTGTCCGGGAGGAGGACGGGCGTTACCGGAGATTTACGGAGACGCATTACCAGAGGGCGTATGATCTGGAGCAGATAAAGAGGCTTGCGAAGCAGGCGGGGATGGTATTTGTCACGGCGTATGACGCGTATACAATGTCGGAGCCGGATCCTGAGAGTGAGCGCATCTGTGTGGTTTTGCAGGAGTATGGAAAATAATTGAGGTGAAAATATGGCAGATTATATTGTGCGCGCGACGGCTGCAAAGGGGCAGATCCGCGCGTTTGCAGCGACGACAAGAGACGTAGTGGAAGAGGCAAGAAAGCGTCACAATACGAGTCCGGTGGCTACGGCGGCGCTGGGACGCCTTTTGACCGGCGGGGTCATGATGGGAACGATGATGAAGAATGACACAGATATCCTGACCGTGCAGATCAAGGGCGGCGGGCCGATCGGCGGCATCACCGTGACAGCCGATGCGTGCGGCAATGTCAAGGGTTATCCGGACAATCCGGAGGTTCTGATCCCGGCGCGTAAGGATGGCAAGTTAGATGTTGCAGGAGCCGTCGGCGTTGGGATCCTGAATGTCATCAAGGATATGGGATTAAAGGAACCGTATTGCGGACAGACGGTATTGCAGACGAGCGAGATCGCAGAGGATCTGACGTACTATTTTGCGACGTCGGAGCAGGTGCCGTCCTCGGTCGGGCTTGGCGTGCTGATGAATCAGAATAATACGGTGCGGCAGGCGGGAGGATTTATCGTACAGGTGATGCCGTTTGCCACAGAGGAAACGATCGATACGCTTGAGAATAATATTTCGCAGATCTCTTCTGTGACAGCCATGCTGGATGAAGGGATGAGTCCGGAGGATATTCTGAATAAGGTTATGGAAGGACTGGATGTGGAATTTATTGATACGATCCCGGCGAAATTCTACTGCAACTGCTCTAAGGAGCGTGTGGAAAAAGCGGTCGTCAGCGTCGGCAAAAAGGAGATCCAGTCAATGATCGATGACAAGGAACCGATCGAGGTGAAATGTCATTTCTGTAATTCGGCGTATCATTTTTCGGTGGATGAATTAAAGGAGCTTTTAAAGAAGAGTACAAGATAATAAAAGCGGCGGGATCCGCCGCCGCATTCATGTGGGAGAACAGCGATGAAAAATGGGTTTATCAAAGTGGCGGCTGTGACACCGGATATCCGTGTCGCAGATGTAGAATTTAATGTAGAACAGATCTGCAGAATGATGGAGGAGACTGCAAAAAAAGGCGCGAAGCTGATCGTATTTCCGGAGCTTTGCCTGACGGGATATACGTGTCAGGATTTGTTTTTGCAGGATCTTCTGATGCAGGAAGCGCTTCATGGACTGGAGGTGATCCTGAAAGCTTCCGAAACTAAGGATGCGCTTGTATTTGTCGGACTTCCGATGACGGTGCGCGGCAAGCTTTATAATGTAGCGGCGGCGATTTGCCGGGGAGAGCTTCTTGGACTTACAACCAAAACGGCGCTTCCTAATTACGGGGAATTCTACGAGATGCGCCAGTTTACGCCGGGTAAGGAATATGCAGAGAGCATCACCCTGACATTGAATGGCGAGAGCAGGGATGTGCCTTTTGGCGGAGGACTTCTGTACGAGTGCGAGGAACTGCCGGATCTGGTTGTCGGGGCGGAGATCTGTGAGGATGTGTGGGGGCCGAAGCCGCCGAGTATCGATGCAGTGTTAAATGGAGCGACGGTCATTGTCAACTGCTCGGCAAGTAATGAGACGATCTGTAAGGACAGCTACCGGGAGGATCTGATCGCGGGGCAGTCCGCGCGCCTGATCTGCGGGTATGTATACGCAAATGCCGGGGAGGGCGAGTCCACGCAGGATCTTGTATTCGGCGGACATAATATCATCGCCGAGAACGGAACGATCCTCAGCGAGTCCGGACGTTTTATAAATGAGGCCATCTATTCGGAATTTGATCTGAAACGCATTGTCAGTGAGAGAAGAAAAAATACAACCTTCCCTTCGGCTGAGGATTACAGTGAGCGGATCCCATTCCATTTGCATATGGAAGAAACAGAGCTGACACGCTTTGTCGCACCGAATCCATTTGTACCGGGGAACGTTGCGGAGCGGGAGCGCCGCTGCGATGAAATTCTGACGATCCAGGCGATGGGTCTGAAAAAGCGTCTCGTGCATACGCACAGCAAAAGCGCGGTGGTCGGCATTTCCGGCGGCCTTGATTCTACTTTAGCTCTCCTTGTGACCGCGAAGGCATTTGACCTGTGCGGTATGGACAGAAGCCAGATCATTTCTGTTACAATGCCTTGCTTTGGCACGACAGACCGCACGTACAACAATGCGTGCCTGCTCACCAGAAAGCTTGGCGCTACGCTGAAAGAGGTTGTCATTAAAGATGCGGTTCATACGCATTTCCGTGATATCGGACACGATGAAAATGTCCATGATGTGACATATGAGAATTCGCAGGCGCGCGAGCGCACGCAGGTTCTGATGGATATTGCCAATCAGGAAAATGGTATGGTTATCGGAACCGGAGATATGTCCGAGCTGGCGCTTGGGTGGGCGACCTACAACGGAGATCATATGTCCATGTACGGAGTCAATGCTTCGGTTCCAAAGACTCTTGTGCGGCATCTGGTGCAGTATTATGCGGATACATGCGAGGAGACGGAGCTTCGGGAGGTGCTTTTGGACGTTTTGGATACGCCGGTAAGTCCGGAGCTTCTGCCGCCGAAGGACGGCAAGATCGCGCAGAAGACAGAAGATCTGGTCGGACCGTATGAGCTTCACGATTTCTTCTTATATTATGTGCTCCGCTTCGGGTACGAGCCTTCTAAGATCTATCGCCTTGCAAGATATGCATTTCAGGGCGAGTATGACGACGAGACGATACTCAAATGGCTCAGGAAATTCTATTGGAGGTTTTTCTCGCAGCAGTTCAAGCGCTCCTGTCTGCCGGACGGCCCGAAGGTCGGTACGGTCGCGCTATCCCCAAGGGGAGACTGGAGAATGCCAAGTGATGCATGTGTGGCAATCTGGCAGAAGGATCTGGAAAGGCTGTAGATAAGACAGCGGAAGAGGCTATATACCGCCGAGGGGCGGCAGTATTATCATGGGAACCTGTATGTGCCGGATGATCTGGAAGTATTTGAGCTGTGATGAATTGGTTATGAGTGTTATATATTTATGTGAGGATGACAAAGAACAGTTAAATTATTTAAATAAAGTGCTGGAAAAGTATTTACAAATAAATAACATTGACGCTCAGATTATATCTGTAAGAGACAACCCAAAGGATACATTATCGGATGTATCTAAAAGAGAGGATTATCGCCCGCTGTTTTTTATTGATGTAGAATTTCAGGGGTATGACATGGATGGTTTTGACCTGGCAGTTGAATTGAAAAGGCAAAATCCCGACTGTTTTGTGGTATTTCTAACTTCTTGGGATGATTTGGCATACAAAGTGTTCGAGTATGGACTTGAAGTATTGGACTACATAGTTAAGAAACCGGGATATTATCTGTCACCGCGACTTTGTAGGGAATGGGAAGATAGATTCAAGCGTATTTTTGAAAAGATTGCGATGGAATTGGATCAAAGCGATCAGGATATCCTTATTATTGAAAATGGGAGTCGGATTTCAAAGATAAGAAAAACAGAAATTATATTTATACAGACAATAAAAGGGAGTCATTATGTAGAAATATATCTGCCTGATAAAAGGATAATCATACGGCAACCCTTTAAAGAAATTAAAGATCAGTTAGACGAAAGGTTTATTTCTGTAAATAGAGCGTGTGTCGTACAGATAGATAAAATCTGTGAGTTGGATAAAAAGAACCGTTTTCTTAAGCTGGAAGGAAATTATACAGTGGAAATTTCATACAGGGAAATGAAATATGTGCATAGCATTTTTCAGGAATACTGCAGAAAATATAATTTGGATAAGGAAATAGGGAAATGAGTATTTTATATTATTTTTTTGCAACACTGATTATTATAATAGCGACAACCAGTTTGCTTACAAAAAGAATATCAATAAGAATCCTACTTATTCAACTCGTATGTATAACTCTGCTGTTGTATTTATTTTCATGTTCAAGCAGTCAGGTTGGAGTTCCTGTTATGGGTATTCAAATTATACTTATTCTCTGTGTAATCAAAGAATATCGTGCCGAAAATGTCCTGTTGGCATGTCTGGGCCAGTTGGTCAATATTGCAGTAAATAATGTGTTTTGTTATGTTATTGTAAAAGCAGGTAAAATATCGCTGAGTGTATTTGAAAATGAATACTGGTTTCCATTCTGCGTGGGATATGCAGTCTTTCTGGGCGTATTAATGTTTGGAATTAGATATTTTATTTATGAAAGACTGCATTTGATAAACATACTGGATAAAAGTGCACCGGAAATCAGATATGGACTGACTGTCAACATTTGTTTGTATCTATTAATTTTTTATATAACAGTCACGATGGGAGAACAGGCCGGATATACATCTAAAGGACTTCTGTTTAATTGTATACTCTTTGGCGTCTGTATGATTGTAAGTTGTCTGTTGTTTTTTCAATGTATCAGAAGTGTGAAATCCGAAGGACAGAAAAAAGCAGAACAGCAGCAGCAGGAAATTACGGGAAAATATATTGCAAGTTTGGAAAATATGTTGGAGGATATGCGGTCGTTTAAACACGACTATAAGAATTTATTGTCTGGAATTGCGGGATTTATTCAGGAAGAAAATATAGATGGCTTAAGAAAGTATTTTTCCAATAATATACAGAACATATCTGTTGGGGAAAGGGTGCAGACCAAAGTTTGGAAAGGCTTGAAGGACCTGGAACCAATGGAACTGAAGGGCTTCTTATATGAAAAGGTGCTTTTGGCAATGAGCTGCAATTTGAATATCACAGTTTTCATTGAAGAGAACATGCATGTGGTTTTTTACGATATGAATACGTTGATTCGTATTTTAGGAATATTCCTGGACAATGCGATTGAGGAGGCAGAGCTGGCGGACACGCATGCTGTTACTATATTTGCAAGGCATACGGAAAGAGGATTCTTATTTATCATTGAAAATGATTATAAAGACAAACCGGATTTGTCCCAAATGTCGTTAAAGGGATATTCCACCCGAGGGGAAGGCCGGGGAATGGGACTCTACTGGGTTGATAAAATTGTGAAAAAACGACAATGCTTCTTGCATACTATAGAGATTCAGGATGGAAAAGTAATACAAAAGATAGAAGTAATTAAATTAAATACATAAAGTTGAAAAAGTATATTCATTAAAAGGATATACTTTTTTTACGTTCGAGCCAAAAAAGCCGACGCTCGCGTTCTGCGGTTGAAGATGAGTATTAAAAAAAGTTAAAATGATTTTAATCAAATCAATAATAGCAGGAGAACAAGATTGTGAAAAAGAAAGTAAAAAATATTCTGTCAATTATTTTATATATTGTGGCAATCATAATAGTACATTTGCCATGGTTTCTCATTGACGGGCAATATCGTAGTCTTTATGAGGGATATGCATATGTAAAAAAGGCTGGAGTTTCTGGAATATTTGAGAATGAAGAACAAGGTTTGCTTTTTATTAAAATACAGGTTGTTTTGGTTCTTTTATGTGAAATAATCAGTATATGTTATATTCTGACAGTTATATTGAAGAAGAATTGGCATTTAAATATTATCGCATTAATTCTTGCATTGGGTATTTTGTATTATGAGTATGGGCTTGTAAATGTATCGGATAATGTAGCGGCAGTTTTTTTCCCGCTTGTTCTCGGTAGCGTTTTGGGTTTTGAGTTTCTATTAATTAAATTGATGGACGTATGGGATGATGCGGTAAATAAGAAAGAAGAAAGTACCAAAAGAGACCATCATAGAAAAGAAGAGGAAAAACGCAGACTTTCATTCCCGGGAAGATATACGGAACTGTTTTATCAAATGGTTTGGAAAAATTTCAAATATGATTGGAAAGATTACAGTTTGTTTTTACTATGTAGCACGGTAGTTTCCGGACTTTCGTTAGCCGGAATTGGATGTTATCAGATGATGTCCGGACTGCACAGGGATGAGAATTTTTTGATCGGACAAGGACTTGGATTGATCGTGTGGAATGCCATGATTCCTCTTGGAGTTTGCACTATATTTCTTATGGTATTTATATTAATTTTCTATTTACAAAAATGGATGGAGAGTTATAGCATTTTTGTGACTCTTGGAATTCGAAGAAAAGCCCTATATATCATTATAGCATTAGAAATATTAATAGGTTTTCTGATATCTGTTTTATTAGGGTGTGTAATTGGAAATGGAATACTTGCGCTGTTCCGACAGGTGTTTTACCATGTATTTGGGGAAGAGATAGTGCTGTCAGAGGTAACGATCGGTGTATATTTGAAAATGCTGGGGATTATGGTGCTTATCTATATTATTTCCCTCATGGCAACCAGAGATATCATGATAGATTTTAACCTTGTTACCGCCTCTACAAGACGTATTCGAAGAGAAAAAATGCCTGATAAAAGATTGAAGTTAATGGTAATCATAGGATGCATATTGTCTATAGGAAGCATTATTCTATATACTCAACTGAACAGCCATGAGACTATCTATTTACTGTGTACATTTTTTGCAGGAGTGTTTTTATTGCTTCGATATGGAGGTGCTGCATATTTGAGGCATGAACAAAACAAAGAATGCTATGTGATCAAATTGTTGGATCGTAATCATCTGTATCACAGGTCTAAAACGGCAACATGGTATCAGACTGCTTTGATTGTACTGTATATTTGTGCTTTATTTTATTTTACATTTCAGATAGTATCGGCCTCAATAGCAGAGGAGCCGGAAACACTATTTCCATATGATTTCGTTTGCATTGCAGATGATGGGGATAATGATTTTTTTGCTGATTTGGAAGAGAACTATGAGGTGGAGATTTCAAGCTATCCAATGGTCCGGGTATCCAATGCAGACAAAACCGAGGAACAGGAAGGGATATTAGAGCCGCGTCCGCAGGGACAGCAGATCGGTATATCTGAGACCACATTCCATCAGTTAAAAAAGGAACTTGATGATTCGTATCAGGCAAAAGACCTAAAGCTGGATAAGGAAGGGGAAAGAGTTTATATTGTTCATCAACAGGATCGTTCTGTGAGGGCACAGCCAATAGACTGGACATATTGGGCAAAAAAACCATTCTTACATATTGGACTGCCGTGCCCAAATTATAGGACGGAGTCACCAAGCAAAGCTTTCACGCAGCGGGAAATAGCTGGAGAGGAAATCGGAAGTCTGATAGGGTGTTTTCGTCAGGGGAATCTGGAGAATATAGTTGTATTTTCGGATGAATATTTTGCAGAGGCTCAGGAAATGTGGAAATATACGAACATTTATAATGGTGATCCGATCGAAGACGAGAGCCTGCGTATCGAGGATGTAACAATCCATCAGGGACCGACAAAGCTGGTGTTGATCAAGGCAAAACAAAATGATGTGGATGCATTGGAGCAAGAGATGCAGATATTGACGGAAAATCATGCATATGAGGCGTCCTTTGATGGAGAAGTCGAATCTTATTATTCCAAGAAAACAGCCATATCTGATATGGAGACTGAGCATATCATGAAGCAGATTGTCAATTTATTTGTACTTATTGTTCTTTTGATGACAAGTGCTTTTTTGATCTATGTCAAGACACTTTCAGAAATGGATGAAAAGATAAAACGTGCTGGTTTCCTGAAATGCATGGGAATGAGACGGAGAGAGCGTATTCGCGTGCTGAAAGGAGAAGTGTATCTGCTCTACTGGATGCCGGCAGTGATCGCAACTATAGCAACCCTTTGTTTTACAGCCGCAACATTCCATGCCCGGATGTATACGGGAGATGTCATAAAAGCATACCTTGAGAAGGCTGTGTGGATATGGTTAGCCTGGATTTTGATAGAAGGTGTCTATATTTTCATTATAGGACAGTGGCTGGTTCGGAAAGTGGAAGGGAAGGAGAAATAACATGGAAGTAATCAGAGTGGAGAAGCTTATCAGAAACTATGCAAAGGGGGGTTCGACAGAGACGAATGAGGATTCCATCAAGGTATTGAAAGGTCTGGATTTTGTTGTGGAGGAGCAGGAGTTCATTGGCATCATGGGAAAATCCGGATGTGGGAAGACAACCCTTTTAAAGGTTTTGGGACTGATTGATGAGCCGACAAAGGGGCATATGTATTTCTGCGGAAAGAGTATATCTGATCTGTGGAGTGATGAGCTGTCAGATATTCGTAGACGCAATATCGGCTTTGTATTTCAGGATTTTTATCTACTGAACAGCCTTTCCGTGAAAGAGAATATCATGCTTCCAATGATACTGGATAAGCAGAGTGTGAAAGACTGCCTGTCCAAAGGTGAAGAATATGCGGCACATTTCGGACTGACACATCTGCTTGGCAAATTCCCATATGAGCTGTCCGGCGGGGAGCGCCAGAGAGTGGCGATCAGCCGGGCACTTATCAATGACCCGGATCTGATCCTTGCGGACGAGCCGACCGGGAATCTTGATTCGAAATCCGGCAAGATCGTTACCGACGCTCTGGAACGGATCAATGAAGCAATGGGGAAAACAATCATCATGGTAACGCATGATCCGCAGGTGGCAAGCTCCTGTAAAAGAATCTTATTTTTAAAAGATGGGATGATCCTGGAGGATCTGAAGCGCGAGGGCGATAAAGAGGATTTTTACAAAAAGATTATTGAACGGATGAAGGGTTTATAGAGAGAACAGAAGAATAAATATGCAAAAAAAACTTATACTTCTAATACTCTGCTGCTATGTAATATTAATGGGAACAGCTTTTTTTAGACCGCTGGTGATACAATCCATTACGGATAAAGGATTACTTTTAGAGGACTTTCAAATAGTAATAGTATTTTCGATAGTTTTATTTGGATTGGTTCTTACTGAGGAAGCAATTTCGATTTTTCAGGCCAAATTGTTTATCGAACTAAAAAACAAAGTAGTGATGAATCTATACTAAGGGCTTTCGGCAACTCTTAAAGGCTAAACTTGATCACTATGCACAAAATAATACAACAGAGATTATGAATCGGTTGTCAACGGATATTAACAATATTAGCTCATTATTTGATAGTGGTATGATGTACATCTTGATCAATAAATTGCCAAATAGATATGGCAATATGTTAGATAAAAATGGGGAGAATTTATCCGGAGGGGAACGACAGAAAATTGCTCTGATTCGGGCAATTGTTAAAGATGCGCCGATTATTATTATGGATGAGCCAACAGCTAACATTGATAAACAATACAGTGAATTTATTTATAATGATTTCATAAATCAGTTTTCTGAGAAGACGTTTATTATTATAACCCATAAAATGGAATATATAGCAGGAATGGATATGGTATATGAAATCAAAAATTATACAATATCAGAAGTTTGAACATAATATAAACATATTTTTTATGTTCGGACTGGGGTGATTAGAGGAATATAGAAAGTCTGTATATTTCAGATACAAAGTCTGAAAAGAAGCAAAACAGTATATTTGATGGAAAATGGAAAAAGCTTTGCTGGAGAAATGCGCTCAGATGGAAAGGGAACTGGAGCGTTTTAGAAAA
>CAZPXF010000024.1:0-26580 GCA_964590945.1 uncultured Lachnospiraceae bacterium
ATCCAAAACGGGAGCCGTTTCCGGCTCCCGCTAAAATAACTTTAATAAACTTCTCAGATTTTATTCCTCTCCGTAAAGAGCAATCAGCTTCTGCAGATAAGAATATCTCTCCTGAGCTTCCTTCTCAGACTTTGCAAACAGCTTCTCAGCCTTTGCAGGATTGAATCTTGCAAGAGAATTGTAACGAACTTCTCCATTCAGGAAGTCTGTGTAACCCTCAAATTTAGGCGCCTTGCTGTCCAGAGTGAACTTCTTCTCAGCAGCCGGATTGTATCTGAAGTTATTCCAGTATCCGCACTCTACTGCAAGCGCTTCCTCTGTCTGAGCCTTGCTCATGCCCTTCTTGATACCATGATTGATACATGGAGCGTAAGCAATGATCAGTGAAGGTCCCGGATAAGCCTCTGCCTCTGCGATTGCCTTTACGCACTGATTGAAGTCAGCGCCCATGGAAATCTGAGCTACATATACATATCCGTAAGACATAGCGATAGAAGCCATATCTTTCTTCTTGATCTCTTTTCCTCCTGCAGCGAACTGAGCGATAGCGCCGGTCTTAGTAGCCTTGGAAGCCTGTCCGCCTGTGTTGGAGTAAACCTCTGTATCAAATACCATTACGTTGATGTCTTTTCCGCTTGCAAGGATATGGTCAACACCGCCGAATCCGATATCATATGCCCATCCGTCGCCACCGAATACCCACTGGGATTTCTTAGCGAGGAAGTCTTTCTTCTTCAGGATCTCTGCCTTAACTTCACATCCGCAGTCACAAGCCTCAAGAGCTGCAACAAGCTTGTCTGTAGCTGTTCCGTTTGTAGCGCCGCAGCTGAATGTGTCGAGATACTCTTTTGCCGCCTCTACAACCGCCTCATCATCACCATTCTCAGCGATATTCTCGATCTTTGTCTTAAGACCGTCTCTGATAGCGTTCTGAGCAAGAAGCATACCATAACCAAACTCAGCAGCATCCTCAAACAGGGAGTTAGACCACGCTGGTCCTTTGCCTTCCTGATTGACTGTATATGGAGTAGATGGTGAAGAGTTACCCCAGATGGAAGAACAACCTGTTGCATTTGCAATGTACATTCTATCGCCAAATAACTGTGTGATCAGCTTAGCATATGGAGTTTCACCGCAGCCAGCACATGCGCCTGAGAACTCAAGCAGCGGCTGTTTGAACTGGGATCCTTTCACTGTTGTCTCTTTGAACTTAGCAACAACTTCTGGCTTAACCGGAAGCTCTACGCCGTAATCATAGTATACCTGTGATCCTGCGTTCTCTTCCATATTGGCCATAACGAGCGCCTTCTCACCCTTCTTGCCCGGGCAAACGTTCGCACAGGAACCGCAGCCCGTACAGTCATATGCAGATACTGTCATTGTAAATTTCATACCCGGCATACCGATCATATCGATCGTCTTGATTCCCTCAGGAGCATTGGCAGCCTCTTCCTCTGTGAGCGCTACCGGACGGATAACTGCATGCGGGCAGACATATGCACAGCGGTTACACTGGATACAGTTCTCCTCTTTCCAGACAGGGATATCTACAGCAATTCCACGTTTCTCATAAGCAGCAGCGCCGGATGGAGTGGTACCATCAACATAATCCTTGAATGCAGATACAGGCAGATTGTTACCTTCCTGAGCATTCACCTTAGCCTGAATATTATTAACGAAATCAACGACGTCCTCGCGTCCCTTTGTAGCTGTGCTGGAAGCAAGTCCTTCATCCTCACAGTCTTTCCATGCAGCCGGAACCTCAACCTTCACGTACTGCTTAGCGCCAGCGTCGATTGCATCATAGTTCATCTGAACGATCTTGTCACCCTTCTTGCCATAAGAAGCCTTTGCAGCAGCCTTCATGAGTTCGATAGCCTGTGCCTCCGGAATGATCTTGGAAAGTGAGAAGAATGCAGACTGAAGAACGGTATTGATACGTCCGCCAAGTCCGATCTCTTTACCGATCTTGATACCATCGATCGTATAGAACTGGATATCATGATCAGCGATAAATTTCTTAACCTGTCCCGGAAGATGCTTGTCAAGACCCTCTGCATCCCATGGGCAGTTCAAAAGGAATGTTCCTCCGTCTACCAGCTCCTGAACCATGTTGTATTTGTTTACATAGGACGGATTGTGACATGCAACAAAGTCAGCCTGACGGATCAGATACGTTGATTTAATCGGGCTGTGTCCGAAACGGAGGTGGGACATTGTAACGCCGCCGGATTTCTTGGAATCATAATCAAAGTAAGCCTGCGCATACTGATCTGTGTTGTCGCCGATGATCTTAATGGAGTTCTTGTTAGCGCCAACAGTACCGTCCGCACCAAGGCCCCAGAACTTACAGTTCACTGTTCCTTCCGGTGTTGTAACGATCTCTTTGCCTGTCTTAAGAGAAAGATTTGTAACGTCGTCTACGATACCGATCGTGAAACGCTCTTTCTCTGTGTTGTTGTAAACAGCAACGATCTGAGCCGGTGTTGTATCCTTGGAACCTAATCCGTAACGTCCTGTAAATACAGGTACCTGATCAAACCTGGAACCTTTCAGAGCTGCAACAACGTCAAGGTAAAGCGGCTCGCCAAGAGACCCCGGCTCTTTTGTTCTGTCTAATACGGAAATCTGTTTTACACTGTCCGGAATTGCTGCGATAAGAGCTTCCTTGCTGAATGGTCTGTAAAGGCGAACCTTAACAACACCAACCTTTGCGCCATCCTTTGCCAGGTAATCGATCGTCTCATCGATCGTATCACAGACAGAACCCATAGCGATGATGATGTGCTCAGCATCCTCTGCTCCATAGTAGTTGAATAATTTATAATCTGTTCCGATCTTCTCGTTAACCTTGTCCATGTACTCCTGAACGATAGCCGGCATAGCATCGTAATATGGGTTACATGCCTCACGAGCCTGGAAGAAGATATCTCCATTCTGAGCGGAACCTCTCTGACATGGATGATTCGGATTGAGGGCGTTCTGACGGAATGCGTCGATTGCATCCATATCTACCATATCTTTCAGATCATCATAATCCCATGTCTCAATCTTCTGAATCTCATGAGATGTACGGAAACCATCAAAGAAGTTAATAAATGGAATACGTCCCTTAATTGCCGCGCAGTGAGCAACAGGAGTCAAGTCCATAACCTCCTGTACGCTGGACTCACAAAGCATTGCGCATCCGGTCTGACGGCATGCGTAAACATCCGAGTGATCGCCGAAAATATTTAATGCGTGGGAAGCAACGCAGCGTGCAGATACGTTAAATACACCCGGAAGCTGCTCACCGGCTACCTTATAAAGGTTCGGGATCATCAGAAGGAGACCCTGGGAAGCTGTATATGTTGTTGTCAAAGCGCCTGCCGCGAGGGATCCATGAACAGTTCCTGCCGCGCCTGCCTCAGACTGCATCTCTGTAACCTGTACAGTCTGGCCAAAAATGTTCTTTCTCCCCTGAGTTGCCCACTCATCTGTAGCTTCTGCCATTACAGATGAAGGTGTGATAGGATAAATAGCCGCTACATCAGTATACGCATAGGAAGCATGTGCTGCTGCATGGTTACCATCCATGGTCTTCATTTTTCTTGCCATTTTGTAATTCCTCCTTATAAAATACACAAAATCTATTCACTTCACAGATATTGATATTATATCTCCAATCTTTTTAAAAGTCTAGTCATATTCTTGTTCCTTTTTTCATACATGCAGAATGTGATATCAGAAAAACAGCCCCCAATATTTCAGGGACTGTTTTCCGCGTTTTACTTAATATGAAAATGTAGAATTAATCAGCGTCTGATGCTGTAGCCTTGTCAAAGATTTCAACAGCTTTTTCATTCGGAGCTTCCGTAAACTTCGCTACAAGGAATGCTACGATAAAGCTTGCGATAAATCCAGGCACGATCTCAAATACACCAGTAGAAGCTGTAAGTCCTGTCAGAAGCCATCCAAGGTCTACTACGAAACCTGTGATAACGCCTGCAACAGCTCCCTTGTAATTAAATCTTCTCCAGAACAGCGACAGAAGGATTGTCGGTCCGAAGGAAGATCCAAATGCTCCCCATGCATTTTCTACCATATCCATGATCGCCTGTGCACCTGATCCCTTGGAATTTGCAATTGCAAATGCGATCAGAGAGAGTACAAGTACAAGCACACGTCCTACCATCAAAGTCTCCTTCTCAGAAGCTCCCTTGCGGAAGAAAGGCTTATACAGGTCGGCTGTAAAGGAACTGGAAGCTACAAGCAGCTGAGAGTCCGCAGTCGAGATTGATGCAGAAATGATAGCTGCAAGCAGAAGTCCACAGATCGCCGGCGGGAAGAATTTCCGTGACATTACGATAAATACCATTTTCTGTGATCCTGTTGTAAGGAGCTCTTCACCAACGATCATTCGTCCGAAGTAAGCAACCAATACTGCTGAAAGCAGTGAGATAACTACCCAGACAATAGCAACCACTGAAGACTTCTTGATCATAGAAGGTTTCTCAATAGACATGAATCTTACGAGAATATGCGGCATACCAAAATATCCAAGTCCCCATCCAAGTCCCGTAACGATCTCCTGCCAGCTTGCGTTGAATAAACCGCCGCCGAACGAACATTCCGTAACTACTCCTGATGCAGCGTCTGTATACTCATAAACAGTCTGCAGCGCCGTCGGGTCAAGCAATGCTCTGTGGAAGAAGTATACGACAATCGGTACAAGCATCAATGCGATCATCATCAGCATACCCTGGAAGAAGTCTGTCCAGCACACTGCAGCAAATCCGCCAAAGAATGTATATGCAATGATGATAAGCAGGAACGCGATCATCGCAACTTTGCTGGATACATTCGGGAACAATGCGCTAAATACAGAAGTTCCGGCTACAAGCGCTGATGCAACGTAGATCGTATATGCGAACAGAAAAATCAGCGCACATACAACCTGAAGAACTCTGGAATCCACTGCAAATCTGTTGGTCAGATACTGCGGCAGCGTGATAGCATCGTCAGCTGCTTTCGAGAATGTACGCAGTCTCTTTGCACAGAGAATCCAGTTGGCTGCCGTGCCAAGCGCCAGACCAATACCGATCCACATCTGGCCAAAACCAAATGCCAGAATCGAACCCGGGAGTCCCATCAGGAGCCACGCCGACATATCAGAAGCCTGCGCCGACAGAGCTGTTACCCATGGTCCCATGGAACGTCCGCCAAGGAAGAAATCTTCTGAGTCTTTGTTACTTCCGTTGAAGTAGAATACTAATGCTACTCCGAGCAGTAAAGCAAAATATACTACAAATGTTATAATTTCCCAATTCATATTTTCCCTCTTTTCCATTAGATTTGAATCCATGCTGTTTCACAGCAGTTTACATGTAACATTCAATAGAATAACACTCTCCCATACCTTTTCGTTAATTATATGCCAATCTACTGTAAAAATCAAGCAAATTATTATTTTATCTTATCGAAACATTACATTTTTTAATACCTGTCCCGGTATTATCCCATTTCTCCGGATTTCAAAACAAAGAGGAACGGATGAAAATTATATTTGATTTGCAGTTTACGTTTACGATTCCATTTTACATCTGTTTTTAACCTTTCTCCGGTTTCGGATCATCAAGATTACGGACACGGCCATCATGACGCACGCCAGAACCTGAGAAACCGGAATCTGGGTTCCCGGTATCAGAAGCTGATCTGTGCGAAGTCCCTCGATCCAGCTCCTGCCAAGTCCATATCCAAAGAGGTAGAGTAAAAAAAGCTCCCCTTCAAATCTCTTATGCTTCCGGTACAGGAAGAGAAGAAGAAAGAGGCACAGATTCCACATGGATTCATACAGGAACGTCGGATGCACCTGAATATATGCCACTCCGTTCAGAGTCTCCACATGCTTCCACATCTTTTCCGTGATCTCGGAGGCCCGCACCGCATCTACCGGAAGCCTCATCGCAAGCAGACCGTCCGTGTAATCTCCAAACGCCTCCCTGTTACAGAAATTGCCCCACCGGCCGATTACCTGCCCTGCGATAAGTCCCAAAACGGCAGTGTCAAATATTCTCGCAAATGGAATCTTCTTTATATGAGAAAAAACGAATACCGTCCCGATCGCTCCAAGAACGCCTCCGTAGATGGCGAGCCCTCCCTGCCGGATATGAAAGACGCTGATCGGATTATCCTTGTACATATCCCATGAAAACACAACATAATATATCCGCGCGCATATAATGGAAATGATCACCGCATAGATGGCCAGGTCAAAATAATCATCCGGGTTCTGCCCCGTCCTCTTTGCCTCTGACACGGCGATAAAAATACCCGCAAGTATTGCGATTCCGATGATGATCCCATAGTATGCGATGGAAAATCCGTGTATGGTGATACTCTTTCCCACATGCTCAAGCGTAATGCCGAGGTGCGGGAAGCTGATACTGTATGTCACAGCCGCGCCCTCCTAAACATTGAAACGGAAGAGGATAATATCCCCGTCCTGCACCACGTAATCTTTGCCCTCCAGACGCACAAGTCCCTTCTCCTTCGCGCCATTGTATGTGCCGCACGCCATCAGATCGTCATAGCTTACGACCTCGGCGCGGATAAATCCTCTCTCGAAATCCGTATGGATCTTTCCGGCGGCCTGCGGCGCCCTGGTCCCTTTCCGGATCGTCCATGCGCGAACTTCCGGCTCCCCTGCCGTCAGAAAGCTGATCAGGCCAAGAAGCTTATAGCTTGCTTTGATCAGTTTTTCAAGTCCCGACTCGGAAAGTCCGAGATCCTCCAAAAACATCTGCTTTTCCCCGTCGTCCAGCTCTGCGATCTCCTGCTCGATCTCCGCACAGACAGCGAATACTTCACAGTCCTCCTTCACCGCATAATCGCGAACTTCCTGCACAAACGGATTGCCCTTTGCATCGTCGGCAACATCGTCCTCCGAAACGTTCGCAGCGAAAATAACCGGCTTATACGTCAGCAGATTGTAGCTCTGCAAAAGCGCCAGCTCGTCCTCGTCATTTGTGACAAAGGTCCTGGCAGGCTTATTACTTTCCAGATGCTCTTTTATCTTATTTAAGAGCTCCAGCTCCTTTGCCAGCTCCTTATCATTTCTCGCGCCGCGGGTAACCTTTGCGATCCTTCTCTCAAGGATCTCAAGATCGGAGAAGATCAGCTCCAGATTGATTGTCTCCACATCGCGCATCGGATCGATGCTACCGTCCACATGCACAATATTGGAATCCTCGAAGCAGCGGACAACATGGACGATCGCATCTACTTCGCGTATATTTGCAAGGAACTGGTTGCCAAGCCCCTCGCCATTGGAGGCTCCCTTTACAAGTCCCGCGATATCAACAAATTCGATCGCAGCCGGAACGATCTTTCTGGTATGGTACATCTCGCCCAGCACATTCAGTCTTTCATCCGGCACGGTAACAACGCCGATGTTCGGATCGATCGTACAAAACGGATAGTTTGCGGACTCGGCTCCTGCTTTTGTCAAAGAATTAAAAAGTGTACTTTTCCCTACGTTTGGTAATCCTATAATTCCCAATTTCATATCTATCTACATCTCCTTTATTTTAGGGGTTTTTGCAATCTCTGCGCCCATTTATTCTAGCACATCGTCCCTTTTCCCTCAACTGATTTTATCTCTTTTATATATTAACAAAAAAGCAGGCTCTACAGGAAACATTTTTTCGTCAAAATGCCCATTTGATTTTGCCCGCAAAAAAGAGTAGACTTTAAAAAGTCGTGTAGCTCCCGAATATGGGATTGAACGTAAAAAGCAAAGCGTGCATGCAGGATTTCCTGCCTGTGCGCTTTTTATTTTCCGTTCCGCTACGCATCTATAAAAAATAATGGAGGAATTAATTATGCCAAAGAACAAAATACAGGGAATCATTTTCGGAGTGATCATGTCTATGACCATGGCCTATGGAATGGAGGTCTACAATGTCGCGATTAAGATGGGACTGAACACGATGCCCGGCGGCCTCAGCAACATGACGAACATTGTATTCTGGGACGCCCTCAAAGAAGCCGCATATATGTGGATCTTCGTGTTTATTTTTTCAAATCTCTGGGGGAACCGCATCGGACATAAGATTGCTAATAAGATCATCCGTCCAGAGCAGGACAATCCATTTTTCATCACACTGATGATCTCCGGCTGCACCGTACTGATCATGTGCCCGACTATGAGTATGATCGCCGCCATCCTGTTCAACCTGATCCTTGCAGGCGCTCCGGTATCTCAGCTTCCGGCTATCTGGATCGGAACATTACTCAAGAATTTCCCGATGGCGCTTTTATGGAATCTGTTCGGAGCAGGTCCTCTGACAAGACTTGTGTTCCGAAAATTCTTCTCCGAAGTTGACAGGAACCGTGCAAAAAGTGCAAGTCCGGTATCCCAGTTCTGATGCAAGGAATCATAAACAGCTGATTCATTGTAATTGCGGATGGAATATCAGTCGCACGTCTCCATCATGATAAGCGCGCCGCTTTCGTACGTAATGACAGCTTCCTCGTCTTCCATCTCATTGCTGACGCATCGGCTGTCCATCGGCTCCAGAAGGTACTGATCCAGCGGGTATTTGAATCCTTTAAGGGTCAGTCCTTCGACGGCACCGCCAAGCGGAAACAGGGAGATATATCTGCCATACTGCGCTTCTTTCTTCAGAACAATCCCGCTTTCGATCAGCGATATCCGGTTGTGCGGATCCAGAATAACCGCATGTACACCGGACTGCCGCGCAAGAGAAAGAAGCTGCACATTCGCCCATACGTGATCCAGCCGCGTCCCGGTACATCCGGCCATGACAATATCTGCCGCGCCAAGTTCTATCGCAAGGCGAAGCGCGATCTCCGTATCAGAGGCATCCTTCTCCGGTCGAAAGCGGCGAATATCAATTTCGTCTCTGTTTTCATATACTTTTAAAATATCTGTTCCGGCGCTGTCGAAATCTCCGACAATATTTGTGACCGGGATATGCAGTTCATGCGCCGCCAGAAGTCCCGCGTCCGCGGCGATCACGATTGACGGGCAGTAAGAACGAAAGACTTTCGCAAGAAAGTCTTTCGCTATAGAACCGCCGCTGATGATAAGCGCAGTTTTCTTATTCATATTTATTTAAAATCTCCATAAATGCTTTTACATTCTCACCCGTATTACCGCCAAATACCGCAGAACCTGCGACGATGACATTCACACCAGCCTCGATGATCTCCGCGACATTGTTGATATTTACACCGCCGTCCAGCTCGATATCAACACTTAATCCTCTGTCATCGATCATTTTCTTTAATGCACGGACTTTATCCAGCACATAGGGGATAAATTTCTGCCCTCCAAATCCAGGATTTACACCCATCAGAAGGACCATGTCCACCTTTTCAAGCACGTATTCGATCGATGAGAGCGGCGTTGCAGGATTCAAAACGACGCCCGCCTTGAGTCCGAGATCCCTGATCTGCTGGATCGTACGATCCAGATGCTTACAGGCCTCTGCATGAACCGTGATAATATCCGCCCCTGCTTCGGCAAAGTCCTCCACAAATCTGCCCGGCTCTGTCACCATCATATGTACGTCAAATACCTGATCCGTGAAGCCGGAGATCGATTTGAGCACCGGCATCCCAAAAGAAATACTCGGCACAAAATCCCCATCCATTACATCATAATGGATGTATTTTGCTCCATTTTCCTCAGTTGCCTTCAGTTCCTCACCAAGTTTGGTAAAATCTGCTGATAATACAGATGGCGCTAAGATCATCATAATATCAGTACCTCCTTCTCTGTTTGCTTTCTTCCAGCATATCTTTATAGTTCTGATATCTTCCGGGACTGATCATCCCGTCGGCAAGCGCCTGCTTTACGGCGCAGTCCGGCTCATGTACATGCATACACCCCTGAAATCTGCATTTCCCTTCATATTCTCTGAATTCCGGAAACAGAAAGCGAAGCTCCTCCGGCTCATAATGATCTGTATAGAGGGAACTGAATCCCGGCGTATCCATAATATAAGAATGTTCATCCAAAGCGAACAATTCTGAATGTCTGGTTGTATGCTTTCCTCTGGATATCTTTCTGCTGATGCTTCCGGTCTCCATATTGGCCTCCGGCGCAAGCAGATTAATTATGGAAGATTTGCCGACGCCGGACGGACCCGCCACAGCCGTCGTCCTGCCTTCCAGCATTTTCTTTAATAAATCAATATTTTCTTCTTTTCTGGCGCTCAGGAAAATCAAATCGCAGCCGCAGTTTTCATAGGTGTTCCGAAGCATCTCGATATCCTTTTCTTCCGCAAGATCCGTCTTATTGAAGCACAGGACGACCGGGATTCCGGCCTGTTCCATCATAACGAGAAAACGATCCAGAAGATGGAACTGCGGGGCCGGATCCTTTACTGCAAAAATCACCAGAGCCTGATCGATATTTGCAACGGCCGGACGGATAAGCTCGTTCTTCCTTTTGCTGATCTCTATGATATTTCCTGTCCTGTCCTCTTCATCGAGAACCTCGATCTCCACCTCGTCTCCGACGAGAGGCTTACACTTTTCTTTTCGGAAGATCCCTTTCGCCTTACATTCATATACGCCGGATCCTGCTGCGCTTACATAGTAGAATCCGGCAATGCCTTTTATAATCTTACCATGCATATTATTGCTTCTTAAATGTCACAGTTGCAGTTGCAATCTCGATATATCCGTCTCCGCGATCCTCATAGAACGTGACCGTACCGCTGCTCACTCCGGACTGTCCGACAACATTGACATTGTACGGATTGCTGATCGTCGAGCCGTTCACAAGTACTGTGTCCTTGCCGTTCTGCGTCAGGATAACCTTCGCCGGGCCTCCCTGATAGGTATCTCCAAGCCTTACGTTCGTGTTGCACTTCCATACGCTCTCAGTAGCATTTGTATCATCCGGCTCTTCCTCGCCCTTGCTGATAACAAAGCTGATCGATGTACCGGATGCAACCTTCTTTCCGGACGCCGTTCCCTGTGAAATAACGCAGCCTTCCTTCACGGAACTGCTGTACTCCTCCGTAACGCTTCCGGCATTCAACCCTTTTGCAGTCAGGGCAGCGATCGCTTTGGACTTGCTGAGTCCCTTGATATTCGGAACCTCTACAAGATCCTCTCCCGTGCTGACAACAAAGGAGATCTTTGTGCCCGCAGACACCCTGTTTCCAGATGCCGTTCCCTGCGAAATAACCTTGCCCTCTGCGACGGTGTTGCTGCTCTCTTCCGTGACATTTCCAACTGCAAGACCTGCGTCTTTAAGAGCCTCCCTTGCGTTCTCCTCTGTCATACCGGTGATCTTTGGAACAGATACGATCTCCGCTCCCTTGCTGATTGTGATCGTAACAGTCGAGCCTTTTGACAAGGTGCGCCCGCCCGCAGGACTCTGTGAGATGACCTTCCCTTCGTCCACATCACTGCTGTACTCCGCCTCGGTCTCAACCTCGAATCCGGCATCCTCCAGCGTTTTGGCGGCTTCATCCTCCGAATCTCCGACAACATCCGGCACCGCTGAGCCTTTCAGGCCGCTGCTGACAACGACGTGTACCGTAGTATTCTTATCCACCTCAGTCCCGGCTTCCGTCTTCTGTTCGCAGATCTCGCCTTCTGCATATTTCTCAGACTCCTCACGGGTATCCACGCGGATTCCGAGATCCATCTTATTTAAAATCTCTTTAGCATCAGCTTCAGTTTTTCCAAGTAGATTTGGAACTTCCCGCTTTCCATCATCCTCAGTAGTTTCGTCAGAACTGGGGGTTGTCCGGATCAGTCCCGCCGCCTTTGATATTCCAAGCCCGATCACGAGAATAATGATCAGCACGACAACGATCTTGAGTATCTTCATGAGCTTCTTCATCCTTGGATTCACTTCTCCACGGGAATCCTCGTCGTCATCTTCGTCGTCATCCTCGTACTCGTCTTCATCTTCGTCGTCATCTTCATCGTTGTAATGATTCCCGCGGCGGACTTTTTCGAGTTCATCCTGGGAAATTACAACCGTATCCCCGATCGTGATCGGATTGATGACAACAAAATCTCCGTCCGGATCCACAAGCGAATGCTTCAGATCCCGGATCAGGGAAGCCATATCCTGATATCTGCGGTCCGCGTTCTTCTGCATACATTTCACAATGATCTGCTCCAGGCTGTATGGAATATCCTCCGCATACTCGGACGGCATGATCATATTTTCCTGCAGATGCTTCATGGCAATCGCAACAGTAGAATCCCCATCAAACGGAACTCTTCCTGTCACCATCTCATACATCGTAACGCCCAGGGAATAGACATCGCTCCTCACATCGCTGAAGCCGCCCCTTGCCTGCTCCGGCGACGTATAATGTACCGAACCCATTGCATTGGTACTGACGGTATTGGAAGTAACCGCCTTTGCAATTCCAAAATCAGTAACTTTTACCTTCCCTTCACGGGAAATCATAATATTCTGTGGTTTAATATCGCGATGAATCAGATTCTTTTTATGTGCGGATTCCAAACCGGAAGCGATCTGTATGACAATGCTGATCACCTCTTTTGCGGTCAGCTTACCTTTTCTTTCGATATATTTCTTCAGCGTAATACCGTCCACGAGTTCCATTACCATGAAATAATGTCCACGGTCAATACCGTAGTCATAGACATTGACCACGTTCGGATGCATCAGGCTTGCCGCCGCCTGCGCCTCCGTATGGAACCGGGATACGAAATTCTCGTCGTCGCTGAAACTCTGCTTTAAAACCTTCAGCGCCACAAGCCTGTTTAGTTTCTTGTCCATGGCCTTGTAGACGTCCGCCATACCGCCGGTGCCTATCCTGCCGATAATCTCATATCTATCACTAAGCAAAAAGCCTTTTTCGATCATACATCCACCTCATCTGCCAATGGTTCTATCAAAACAATCCCTATATTATCTCTCCCGCCATTTTCATTGGCTATACGGATCAATTCCTCTATCTTCTCAACCGGGTCTCTTCCACTCCGGACGATGGAATGTATGGCATCATCATCCACCATGTTGCTGAGCCCATCCGTACACATTAAAATAACGTCTCCCGGCTCTAATGTGTACCCATATGTGTCTACCTGTACTTCCTTGTCTGCGCCGACTGCTCTCGTAATGATATTCTTATCCGGATGATATCTTGCTTCCTCCGGCTTGATCCCGCCAAGTCTCACCATCTCTTCAACAAGAGAATGGTCGTTCGTAAGCTGTTTGATCCTTCGATTTATCAAATATAAACGGCTGTCGCCGACATTTGCAAAATATGCCTTATCGCCGACGATCGTTGCCGCTACGACCGTTGTTCCCATTCCGTACAGTTCTTCGCTCTTGGACGCCGCCTCGATCACCTTTCTGTTGGCAGTCTCGATCGCCGTTCTCAGAAGCGTCTCCGGATCCTCCTCGTGGCTGTGCAGAACCTCGTTGCATAAGATCTCAACCGTATACCTTGATGCGAAATCGCCGGATTTATGGCCTCCCATTCCATCTGCGACAATGAACAGATTCGGAAGTGGGCCGATCTTACGCTCGATCGTATAAACGTAATCCTGATTCACCTGACGTTTTTTCCCAATATCAGTTTTAGAATATGCCCGCATGAACATTGTCCTTTCTGATCTCATCTTAAAGATGACGTCTTCGTAATTGTCCACAGGCTCCGTCGATATCAGAGCCCATTTCTCTCCTTATAGTAACATTTATTCCACTCTCTTGAAAGCTATTTTTAAAATTCTCCGCATTTTTTTTGTCCGGACGCACAAAATTCCGCTCCTTGATCGGGTTTACCGGAATCACGTTCAGATGACAGCGCCGGCGCCCCAAAAGCGCCTTCAGTTCCCGGACGTCCTCCTTTGTGTCATTGACTCCGGCGATCAGACTGTACTCAAAGGTCATCCTGCGCCCTGTCTCTTCAAAATAATAATCGCATGCGCGCATCACTTCGTCCAGCCCGTATTGATTTGCGATTGGCATCAGCGCCCGTCTCTTCTCCTGATTGGATCCATGGAGGGAAAGCGCAAGCGTGATCTGCAGATGCTCCTTCGCGAGCTCTCTGATCTTCGGTACGATCCCGCAGGTCGAGACCGTGATATTTCTCTGGCTGATATGAAGACCGTTCTCATCCGAAATCATACGGATAAATTTCAGCAGATTATCATAATTATCCAGCGGCTCGCCGGTTCCCATGACCACGACATTGGAGACCCTTTCCCCGCTCTTTTTCTGGATTTCATAGATCTGCCGGAGCATCTCCGAAACCTCCAGATCGCGCACCAGTCCGCCAATCGTCGAAGCGCAGAACCTGCACCCCATCCGACAGCCGACCTGCGAGGAAATACAGACAGAATTGCCGTGCTTATATTTCATCCACACGCTCTCGACCGTATTGCCGTCCCAAAGCTCAAACAGATATTTTCTTGTCCCATCTATCTTTGAAACCTGCTCTTCTAACATATGCACAGATTCAATGTCATATCCCAGTTTCAGCTTTTCCCTGAGATTCTTTGATAGATTTGTCATCTCATCAAAATCCGATACAAGCTTCACATGCAGCCACTCATAAATCTGCTTTGCGCGAAATTTCTTTTCCCCGATCCGCTCCATCTCTTCCTGAAGCTCCCCAGGATCAAATGAACAGATATCCCTTCTCATATGTTTCTCCTGAATTCTGCGATATAAAACCCGTCGCCGCCGTCGATTCCCGGAAGGTATTGCCTCTCCTCCAGCTTTTGAAACGGAAACTGCGCTTCAAACCACAATGCATTTTCATTATTTTCCGCTCTGTTTACCGTACACGTACTGTAAATAAGCTTTCCGCCCGGTTTCACATACTGCCAGACCGTGCCAAGTATCTGCCGCTGCAGCTTCACAAGCTCTTCCTGCTGTTCCCTGCTCATCCGGTATTTCAGATCCGTCTTTTTCCCAAGCACGCCAAGTCCGGAGCACGGCAGGTCCGCAATTACGATATCCGCCTTTTCTATAAGCGCTTCATCCTTCACCGCCGCGTCTGCGCAGACCGCGCGGATATTTGTAAGGCCGCTCCGGAGAATATTGTCCTCGATCAGCGACACCTTATACTCAGATATGTCCCTTGCTTCCACAAGTCCGGTTCCATGCAGCTTTTCCGCAGCGTGGAGCGCCTTGCCCCCCGGAGACGCGCACACGTCCAGGACAAAATCCCCTTCCTTCGGGGAGGCCCATTCCGCCACATACATGGAGCTTACATCCTGCACATGGAATTTTCCTTCACAAAACGCCGCGATGTCCGCAAGATGATCGTAATTGCTGATCGTCATCGCACAGGGAAGCTCTCTGTTTATTTCGGCACGGATCCCATCCTTTTCCAGTTCGTCCTTCAACTCCTCCGCCGATATTCTGTCCAGATTGCAGCGGATGCCCGTCGGATGGCCGGCAAGCGAATCCGCCAGCATCCGCTCCGTATTTTCCCGTCCAAATTCATCCAGCCACTGGGATACAATCCATTCCGGCATAGAATAATGCACAGAAAGCCAGCGAAGCTCCTCCGACTCCTCCGGCCATTTGATTGTTTCCTTTCCACGAACTACCGCGCGCAGGACGCCGTTTACAAAGCCTCGCAGATTCTGAAAGCCTTTCTTAACTGCGAGCTTCACCGACTCGTTGCATGCGGCGGAATCCGGGACAGAATCCATGTAATAGATCTGATAGACCGCGATCCGCAGAATACCGCGGATCACCGGCTTCATTTTTCTTACTTTAACGTTCGAATACTGGTTCAAAATATAATCGATCGTGATCATACGCTCCAGCGTTCCCTCTACTGCACGGGTAAGAAAAGCCCGCTTCCTTTTTTCCAGATACTGGTATTTCTCCAGAATACGCCGGAGGGCAATATGGCTGTATTCCCCTTCCTCCGTAATTTCCAGAAATACAGCCAGCGCAAGTTCCCGCACATCAACCGTCTTAATCTCTGTCACGTCTTCCTCCTCCGCGGACTCCGACGATCAGAAGCAGACGGATCATCTGAAGCACTACCGCCGCACAGCTTGCCACATACGTAAGCGCTGCTGCCGTAAGTACCTTCTTCGTCCCCCTGAGCTCATTTTCCGCCATCATATTAGAATTCCCAAGGATCCGGAGCGCACGTGAACTCGCATTGAATTCCACCGGCAATGTCACAAGCTGGAACAGCACGGAAAAGGAAAACAGGATCACGCCCAGCATCAGGATCATCCAGCTGTTTTTCCCGTTGAATATGAAGCCGACAATTATCAGCGGCCAGCACATCGTAGAGCCGAACTGCACCACCGGAACCATGGAATTCCGGAACTTTAAAAATCCAAATCCCTGCTGGTGCTGGATCGCATGTCCGCATTCATGCGCCGCGATTCCAAGCGCCGCCACAGAGCTTGAATTGTACGTAGAATCCGACAGGCACACCTTTTTGCTTCTCGGGTCATAGTAATCCGTCATCTCGCCGCTGATATGATTGATCTGTACATCGTAAAGTCCTGAATCGCGAAGGATCTTTTCCGCAACGTCGCGTCCGGTAAGGCCTCTGGCATTCCGCACTCTGGAATATTTCGAATAAGTGCTTTTTACCTTTGCCTGCGCCGCAAGACAGATCACCGCGCCAACGATGATCAGAATATATGTCGGATCGTAATAATAGAACATGTTTCTTCCACCTTTCCTACTCTTTTGCTGTTAAGACTGTCCCCTCATTCACCTGATATCCGCGGAGAAATGCGCCTGCATCCATCCGCTTTTTCCCCGGGATCTGAAGCTCCTTCACCGCCAGAAGGCCGTCTCCGGTCTGCACAGCAAATTGCTGCTTCTCCACGCGCACGATCGTTCCCGGAGCCGGTCTGGAAGCCGCTTCCGCGTCTTCATCCAGAACCTCCGCATCCCAGATCTTCATGACCTTTCCATTCCACCGGGTACAGGCGCCCGGCCACGGCGTAAGTCCGCGGATCAGCCGTTCGATACTCTGGGCGCTTTTTGTCCAGTCGATATCTCCGAGTTCTTTTTTCAGCATCTTTGTATGCGTGCTCTCCTTATCATCCTGCTTTGTAAATTCCGCAGTTCCGTCCGAAAGCCTCTCCAGCGTCTCTACGCAGAGCTTCGCTCCCTCCACGGAAAGCTTGTCAAAGAGGCTTCCCCCGGTTTCCTTATCATCCAGTATGACCTCTTTTTTTAAAATCATGTCCCCGGTGTCGATCCCCTCGTCCATACGCATCGTTGTGACGCCGGAAACTTTCTCCCCGTTGATCACCGCCCACTGGATCGGCGCCGCGCCGCGGTATTTTGGAAGCAGGGATGCATGCACGTTGATGCATCCGTATTTCGGCATTTCCAGAATCTCTTTGGTAAGAATCTGTCCGAAAGCCACAACAACAATAATATCCGGTTCCAGTCCTTTCAGGACCGCGACAGATTCCGGCGTACGCACGCGGGCCGGCTGGTAGACCGGAAGTCCAAGCTTCCTGGCAGCTTCCTTCACCGGTGTATACTGCATCTTTGCGCCCCTGCCCTTCGGCTTATCCGGCTGCGTAAAAACGCCGACGACCTCATGGCCTGCCTCCACCAAAGCTTCCAGCGTCCTCACTGAAAAATCCGGAGTTCCCATAAATACTACTCTCATATTATGCTTCCTCTTCTCCCTCTTCATTCACAACATCATGAAGCTCACCCTCGACAAGATCCACATAGAGCCTGCCGTCCAGATGATCGATCTCATGCATCAGGGCGCGGGCCATCAGTTCTTCGCCTTCAACGATGATCTCCTCCATATTGATATCCTGCGCTTTTACCTTCACGTAATCCGGCCTTGTCACCTGCCCTGCCTTTCCCGCGACACTTAAGCACCCCTCGTCCCCTGTCTGTTCTCCGGACGTCTCCAATACCTCCGGATTGATAAGGAGCACCGGACCTTCACCGATATCGATCACAACGATCCTCTTAAGCACCCCGACCTGCGGCGCTGCAAGTCCGACGCCCTGCGCCTCATACATGGTTGAAAACATATCTTCGATCAGGGTCGCTGTGCGCGGCGTCATCGCCTTTACCACCTTGCATTTCTTCCTCAATACATCGTCGCCAATCTGTCTTACTTCTCTGATTGCCATACTATTCGCTCCTTCCTCTAAACCGGATCCAGATCAAACAATACCCTGACCCTGGCAAATCCGGAATTTACATCTATATATTTTTCCATACGGTCTTTTAAGACCATTAATACTTTCATATCCTTATGCCGGAAAAAGATCTGCTGCCGGTAAACATCCTTTACCTTGCTGACATACGGAGCCGCCGGACCGATGACCTGCACCCTTTTATCCGCTCCTGCCTTCTTCGCATATTCCGCCAGATAATATGCCGCCTGAGATAAAAGCTCTTCATCGGCGCATTCCATACGAACCGCCGTCATATGCTCCACCGGAGGATACCCGCACAGATCCCTGTATGCGATCTCTTCCTTATAAAACTGTTCGTAATCCTGTGCTGCCGCTGTCCGGATGCTGTAGTGCTCCGGCTGATATGTCTGGATCACGACCTCTCCCCTCTTCTGTCCGCGCCCGGCTCTCCCGGCTGCCTGGACAAGCAGCTCAAAGGTGCGCTCGCCCGCCCGGAAATCCGACTGGTAAAGTGAGAGGTCGGCTGCCAGCACGCCGACAAGCGTCACATTCGGGAAATCGTGTCCCTTTACGATCATCTGTGTTCCGATCAGGATATCCGCCTCCTGCGCCGCAAAGGATGCGAGGATCCTGTCATGTCCTTCCTTTCCCCGCGTCGAATCCGCATCCATCCGAAGAACCCTTGCCTGCGGAAACGCCCTGGAAACCGCCCGCTCGATCTGCTGTGTCCCCGCATGAAATCCTCCGATATGGTTCGATCCGCACACGGGACACTTCCGGATCCCATTCGATACAGCTCCGCAATAATGGCATACCAGCCGTCCGCCCGTATGCTCCGACATTGCGACATCACAATGAGAACATTTTACTACATATCCGCAAGACCTGCAACAGACAAAACCCGCATATCCACGGCGGTTCAGGAAAAGCAGGATCTGCTCATGCCGCCTGAGCCTTTCCTCCATCAACTCCTTTAAACGGTCGCTGAACATAGAAGAATTGCCGTTTTTCAGCTCTTTTCTCATATCCTCCACATATATTTCCGGAAGCTCCCCTCCTCCGGCGCGTTCGCTTAAGGTCAGAAGCGTGTACTCTCCTCTCTTTGCCCGGTAAAAGCTCTCCATCGAAGGAGTCGCTGAGCCGAGCACGACGGATGCATGCTCCAGCCTGCTTCTCTCTACCGCAGTCTCCCTCGCATGGAAGGAAGGAACCTGCTCGCTTTTATAACTTGGTTCATGCTCTTCGTCTATCACGATCAGCCCCAGGTTCGGAAACGGCGTAAAAAGCGCCGACCTTGGTCCGATCATCACATCGATCTTCCCTTCTCTTGCAAGCTGCATCTGATCGTAGCGTTCCCCGGCGGACAATCTGGAATTCATGATCGCCAGACGGCTGCCGAACCTGCTGTAAAAGCGCTGTACCATCTGCCACGTCAGGGAAATCTCCGGAATCAGGAAAATAACCTGTCCACCCTGACGGATCACTTCCTCCATAATTTCCAGATAGACTTCCGTCTTCCCGCTCCCGGTAATTCCATGGAGAAGATACGTTTTCCTTATGCCGTTCCGGTAATCCGATATGACCTGCCCGGCACACTGCTTCTGCATCGGCAGCAAAGCCTTCCTCTCCTGCTGCATATCCAGGCCGGAAACCGCCCTCCTGTATTTCCGTTCTTCTTCTATTATAAGCACATCCTGCTCCGCCAAAGCCTGTATGACCGGCCTTGCAGCTCCGTGCTCCTTTACCGCCGTATCATAGTCGATTTCCTGTTTTTCAATCAACACTCTTAATAGTCTGGCTCTTGCTTTTTGGTTCTTTTTTTCATAGTATGCAAGCTTTTCCTCCGCATCTTCCGGACTCATCATAAGGCGGAGCGTCCTCTTTTTCCTTTCTCTTACGGAATGCTTCACCGGAAGGACTGTCCGCAGCGCCTGCGCCATTGTCCCGCCGTACACATCCTTCATCCACGCCGCAAGTCCAAGGAGCTTCCCCTCAATGGCCGGGTCGTCCGGCACGATCTCAAGGATACTTTTTATTTTCTGGACCGGATAATCCGCCTCCTCTGAAAACCGGATCAAATATCCCTTCGTTCTCCGGTTGCCTTTTCCAAAAGGAACGATCACCTGCATGCCGACACGCAGCATCCCTTCCATCTCCGAAGGGATGCTGTACTGAAAAACTTTATCCAGATTTTCATGTGTAATATCAATGATAACGTCTGCAAACATGAATTGCTCCTTCCGCCATCTCGCGATCATCCATCGGATATTTCACTCCATGGATCTCCTGATAATTCTCATGCCCTTTTCCGGCAATCAGTATAAAATCCCCCGGCTTACGGTTTTCAATCGCAAAATAAATGGCCTTTCTTCTGTCCTCTATCATAATATATTTTCCCCCGGTTCTGCAAACCCCTTTTTGAATCCGCTGCATGATCCGGGAAGGATCTTCCTCCCGCGGGTTATCCGTGGTGATGATCGTGATATCCGAGAGCCGCCCGGATACTTCTCCCATCTCTTCCCTGCGCATATCCGATCTGCCGCCCCCGCATCCGAAAATACACACGATACGCTGCGGTCCATATGCGCGGAGCGTATGGAGGATTCCCTCCAGACTCATGGCGTTGTGGGCGTAATCAATGATAACAAAGGCGTCATCCTCCACAGGCAGAAGCTCGCACCGCCCGCGGATTCTTGTCTTACGAAGTCCTGCGCCGATTCGTCCGGCCGGAACGCCGTACGCGTCCGCGGCAGCAAGGGCGGCAAGCGCATTCTCCACGTTGACAGCTCCCGGAAGATCCAGCGAGAAACTCCCTGCAAGCCGTCCGGACACCTGAAATTCCACCCCAAGGGAATCCTTTCCCCAAAGCAGCTTCTCATTGCGGCTGCAATAATCCGGAAGATATTGTGCTCCATCCTCAAAGTCCGCTCTCCCAAACAACGCATATTCGCATTCGGAATCACACAGCATATCGCGCCAGTAACGGTCGTCTCCATTGAGCACGGCGCGTCGGCACTGGGAAAACAGCTTTGACTTGCACGCCTTGTATTCATCAAAATTCTTATGTTCGCGTTTGCTGATATGATCCATTCCCAGATTTGTAAATACCGCAGTATCAAAGAGGATTCCGTCTGTCCGGTGCAGCATGAGCGCCTGTGAAGATACCTCCATCACAACAAACCGGCAGCCGTTTTTTTGCATTCTGTGAAGATGCGCATGGAGTACCAGCGCATCCGGCGTCGTATTTTCAGCCGGGAAGCTTTCCTTTCCGTCATAAATTTCAATCGTGCCGATCAGTCCGGCCTGATAACCAGCCTCCTTCAGAATATGGAACAGCATATATGCAGTCGTCGTCTTTCCCTTCGTTCCTGTAATCCCGATAACTTTCATATGCCTCGCGGGCCATCCGTAACAGGCCGCCGCCATTTTTGCAAGGGCGGTTCTTGTATTCCAGACACGGATGACTGTAAGCTGCCCCGGGAAAATCGTTCTCCCGCAATTTTCATCTATAATAATTACGGCTGCACCAAGTGCAGCCGCATCGTCTATGAACTGATGTCCGTCGCCAGCGCCGCCGCGAATGCATACAAATACAGCGCCCTGCGTCACCTTTCTGGAATCCTGCACCAGTTCTGTGATCTCTACAGTTTCATCACCCTGTACGATTTGATATAAAAATCCTTTCAAAAGGCCGGAAAGTTGCATTGCTTTCCTCCGAAATCAAATCTCAATCACACTTATTTCTCTTATGAAATCACCTCTACCTGTGGTTTCACGCACGCTGTAAGATTCCCATTCTCCGTCCGTATCTGGATCGTATCGCCCGTACGCACATCTCCGGAGAGGATCAGTCTTGCCGCCAGCGTCTCCACATGCTTCTGAAGATATCTCTTTAAAGGTCTTGCACCATATACAGGCTCATATCCTTCCGAAGAAATCAGTTCCTTTGCATCCTCCGTAAGCTCAATGGAAAGCTCCTTATCCGCAAGTCTGCGGTTCAGATCCGCCACAAGCAGATCGATGATGCCACAAATATTATCCCTCGTAAGCGGGCGGAACATGATCGTCTCATCCAAACGGTTTAAAAACTCCGGACGGAAATGCGCCCTCAGCTCTTCCATGACCATTTTCTCACTCTCCGGCCGTATCTTCCCGTTTTCATCAATACCATCCAAAAGATACTGTGAACCGATGTTGGAGGTCATGATCAGTATCGTATTCTTAAAGTCCACCGTCCTTCCCTGGGAATCCGTGATCCGTCCGTCATCCAGCACCTGAAGAAGAACATTGAATACATCCGGATGCGCCTTCTCAACCTCATCGAAGAGCACAACGGAATATGGTTTTCTTCTGACCGCCTCTGTAAGCTGGCCGCCTTCATCATATCCGACATATCCCGGAGGCGCTCCGATCAGTCTCGACACGGAATACTTCTCCATGTACTCGCTCATATCGATACGCACCATATTATTCTCATCATCAAAAAGGCATTCCGCCAGCGACTTCGCCAGCTCCGTCTTGCCGACGCCTGTCGGGCCGAGGAACAAAAAGGAGCCGATCGGCTTCGATGGATCCTTGACGCCCGCCTTGGAACGGATGATCGCCTCTGTCACCTTCTCCACGCCTTCGTCCTGTCCGATGACGCGTTTGTGAAGCTCCTTATCCAGATTCAGAGTTTTACTCCGCTCGCTCTCATTCAGCTTTGCAACCGGAATTCCGGTCCAGCGGGAGATGATCTTTGCGATCTCGTCCTCCGTCACAGATTCATGGACAAGGGACATATCCCTGCTCTTCACCTGCTCTTCCAGCTCTTCTAATTTCTTCTGAGCCGCCGGAAGTCTTCCGTATTGCAGCTCCGCCGCCTTATTCAGATCATAGGACTGCTGCGCCTTCTGGATATCGCGGTTGATCTGCTCGATCTCCTCACGCAGTGCGGAGAGCTGGTCTACAGATTTTTTCTCATTGTCCCACTGTGCTTTCCGGCTTGCGAATTCCTCCTGAAGCTCTGCAAGTTCCTGCTGCAAATGCTGCAGCCGTTCCTTGCTCAGATTGTCTTCTTCTTTTTTCAGCGCCGTCTCTTCGATCCTGAACTGTGTGATCTTGCGGTTCAGTTCATCCAGCTCTGACGGCATGGAATCCAGTTCCGTCTTGATAAGCGCGCACGCCTCATCCACAAGATCGATCGCTTTATCCGGCAGGAAACGGTCGGAAATGTACCGGTTCGACAGGGTTGCTGCGGCCACGAGGGCTCCGTCGGTGATCTTTACGCCATGGAAAACTTCATAGCGCTCCTTAAGTCCCCGCAGAATGGATATGGCATCCTCCACAGTCGGCTCATCCACCGTCACCGGCTGGAACCTTCGCTCCAGCGCCGCATCCTTCTCGATGTATTGTCTATATTCATCCAATGTCGTTGCCCCGATACAGTGAAGTTCACCTCTGGCAAGCATTGGTTTTAACATGTTGCCTGCATCCATGGCTCCCTCTGTCTTGCCTGCCCCGACGATCGTATGCAGCTCGTCGATGAAAAGAATGATCTCACCATCGCTGCTCTTAACCTCCTCCAGGACAGCTTTCAGACGCTCTTCAAATTCTCCGCGGTACTTCGCCCCTGCGATAAGCGCGCCCATATCGAGCGCAAATACCTTCTTATCCTTCAGGCCCTCCGGAACGTCTCCCTTCACGATCCGCTGCGCCAGTCCCTCTACGACCGCCGTCTTGCCGACGCCCGGTTCGCCGATCAGAACAGGATTGTTCTTTGTTTTACGCGAAAGAATACGGATCACATTGCGGATCTCCGCATCTCTGCCGATAACCGGATCCAGTTTCTGCTCCCTCGCACGCTCCACAAGATCTGTTCCATATTTGGCAAGCGTATCGTAGGTCGCTTCCGGATTATCGCTGGTCACGCGCTGGTTTCCACGGACAGTCGCAAGAACCTGCAGGAATCTCTCGCGTGTAATTCCCATTTCTTTTAATATATGCTTTATCTCCGCATTCGGGTACTTCAGAAGCGCAAGGAAAAGATGTTCTACAGAAACATATTCGTCGCCCATCTGCTTCGCTTCATCCTCACCATGTATCAGAACCTTGTTCAGATATTGTCCGATATACGCCTGACCTCCCTGAACCTTGACCCTTTTATTCAGCGCCTGCTCCACGCGGCCGACGATCCGGTCCCTGCCGATATCCATCTTTTCCATCAGCTTCAGGATCAGGCTGTCTTCCTGCGTCAGCATTGCGTACAGGAGATGCTCCTGCTCAATTTCCTGATTCCCGTATTCCGATGCAATGTATTCGCATTGCTGAACAGCCTGAAGAGACTTCTGTGTAAACTTATTAATATTCATAACTACTCCTCCATTTCTTCTATATCTAATCTAGTGTGTCAAAAACCTCAGCATTTAAAACATAAAAAGGTGTTGCACTTCTCATGTTCTATGAGAAATATAACACCTTTTGTTAGCACTGTCAAGAGGTGAGTGCTAATTTTTCATGTTGTTTCGCAAAATTTGTATTTTTGATTTATACCGACATTCATTGACACCATTTATTCCGGCATGCTATATTAGTTACTATAATTTTCAAATAATAAAACGTTGTTCATTTATTATGGAGGTATTACAAATGAAATCTTTTTACACATGGTACAAAAAGCACATTACCGGCGCCATCTTTACCGGACTGGTTCTCGGTATTCTGACCGGTCTGTTTCTTGCAGGACGCTTTGCGCCTGTACTGACAGTCACAAGTATGATCGGAAGCATTTATATGAATGCGCTGAACATGATGATCTTTCCACTGGTATTCTGTTCTATCATCATGGGAATCACCAGCATCGGAAATATCCGCACGACCGGCCGGATCACCGGGGGAGCGCTGTTATTTTTCCTGTCAACGACAGCCCTTGCAAGCCTTGTAGGACTTATCATTCCAAGAGTCATTCATCTCGGCAGAGGCGTCAGCTTTGAGATGGTAACTTCTGATATTGAAGCGACAGAGATGACCAGCATACTGGATACGATACAGAATCTTATTCCTTCCAATCCTGTGGCAGCATTCGCCGAAGGGAATATGCTTCAGGTACTGGTATTTGCAGTTATTGTCGGCTTCGTCCTTATCTCGATCGGAGAAAAGGGAGAACCTCTTTTGAAGGTGATCGACTCACTGAATGAGGTCTGCCTGAAAGTGATCAGTACGGTCATGTATTTCACACCGATCGGTGTATTCTGTACGATCGTACCTGTAGTGGAGGCCAATGGAACTTCCACGATCATTTCGCTGGCAACCCAGCTTATCATTCTGTATATCGCCTTTTTCGGATTTGCAATTATCGTGTATGGTATGGCCGTCAAAGTGATCGGAAAGGCAAGTCCATTCGAATTCTTTAAGGCCATCCTCCCGGCAGCTCTGAATGCGTTCGGAACGTGCTCCAGCTCGGCAACCATACCGATCAGTAAGAAATGTATGGAAGATGACTTTGGCGTTTCTGATAAGATTACAAGTATTGCCATCCCTTTAGGGGCAACGGTAAATATGGACGCTGTATCGATCCTGATGTCATTTATGATCATGTTCTTTGCAAATGCCTGCGGGATTGACGTCAGCATTTCCATGATGGTGATCATCCTTCTTGCAAATGTGCTGCTCTCGATCGGTACACCTGGAGTTCCGGGCGGTGCGATCGCTTCCTTCACAGCGCTTGCGGCCATGGCGGGACTTCCGGCGGGAGTTATGGGCGTCTACATCAGCATCAATACACTCTGCGACATGGGCGCTACCTGCGTCAATGTCATCGGAGATCTTGCATGCTGCGCGGTGTTAAAAGAAAAAATCAAGTTATGATCTTGCGAAAGTGATACAGCCGGTAATGGTATCCCTGGAGCAATTTTACGTTTTTATCTCGAGTAGGAGGCAGTGATTAACGGCCGTTCTCTCACACCGTGCGTACCGTTCGGTACACGGCGGTTTCAATAGTTGACATGCAGAGACTGACAGGCAATGGCTAAATCATAGAAGCCATTGTTTATCAGTCTTTCTTTTGACAGTGCCATCGTCCTTTTTACTGTTGAGAAGTTGACTGCTGATTTCTGTTGTTGACATTTCTCCAATACGCTTCTGATGCAGCTTCTCTTTCCGCGCGATTCTGCTCCTTTTGCTCCGATGTATTGCACGATATAGAACTTCACTAAAAGCTGTGATTCCCCATCCACTCGACTCTATTGCTGCCGGAAGCGATACTTGCCTTTTCCGTGTCCGGACACCGGTTCGATAATCCCATGCTCTGCCATTTCACGCAGCAGTGCAGTGCATCTTGTCGGCTTCAAACTGAGCACACGCTCCACATCCGACCTTCCGAATGCAGATTCTGTGCCTAAAGCCTCTTGTAATTTGCCCTGACCAGCGAATTCCGAAAATACCAGGCGTTCTCTGCAAAAATGTCGTTCGTCACAT
>CAZPXF010000025.1:0-10494 GCA_964590945.1 uncultured Lachnospiraceae bacterium
ATGTATCTATGTGTGGTTAAAAAAATATTTGGATTGTTGCACGGTATGTGTTACAATAGATGTGTCCAGAAATATTTCCGGGCATATAATAATTGAATACGGGCTAGTAAAGGTTTCGACGGGGGTTATGAAGCTGGAGAAGCGAGTCGCATGCAATGCGTGAAATGGCAAAATTAAAAATAAACGCTGAAGATAATTTAGCATACGCTGCCTAAGGGCAGCAGTCTGACCTGATGCACCTGCACATCAGGATTCGGGCTTCGACTATGCAGGAAACGACACAGGCAAAGCTTTGAGCCTGCGGGCGTATCATGAAGCTACTGAAACGGTCAGGGTGTTATTCCCCGGGCCGCGGAGGGAATGTGAAATGACTAACTACACTCGTAGAAGGACAGGGGATTGGCTTTCGGACACGAGTTCGATTCTCGTCTAGTCCATGAAAGGATTTTCTATTGCAGTAGAAAAGGTATCCGGAGAGATGTTTCCCCGGATACCTTTTTCAGTTTTTCAGTATCAGCGCGATGAAAACAAGATCCTCTTTTTCTGTATTTGTAAGAGAATGCCATTCGCCGTCCCTGCAGAACATGCTGTCGCCGGCTTCAACCGGAATCTCAGCGCCGTTCTCGTTGTAAATGCCTTTTCCCTCCAGAATATAATAAGCTTCATTGTCGCCGACATGCTGATGCCATCCGACCTCACAGCCCTCCTCAAGGACGTTGCGGTTGAACATCGTGCAGTGTGCGCCAAGCTCTTCCCTGGAGATCAGCGGTTCACGGATGATGTGACCTGCGCCGCCTGCGGCATGCTCGCCGCGGGATGTTTCTCTTTGGCCTGCTTTGTACATATGGAATCACTCCTTTCGATCATTTTTCTGAATTAAGTATAACAAAATACATTCTGGAAGGGAAATGGTTTCTGTGCAAATTAATAGTAGAAAAAAGAGGACATATCCTCTATAATGATGAGTGAAATTTATAAAAGAAACTCAATAATACGTATTTTAATAAAAGAAAAGGAGTATTTTCATGGAAATGTTATCGATTGCACAGGAATTACAGAACAATGAATACCCGGGGAGAGGGATCATTATCGGAAGAAGTGCGGATGGGACAAAGGCTGTAACGGCTTATTTTATCATGGGAAGAAGTGAGAACAGCAGAAACCGTATTTTTGTGGAAGAAGGAGAAGGCATCCGCACGGAAGCTTTCGACCCGTCCAGGCTGACGGATCCAAGCCTGATTATTTATGCCCCTGTCCGTGTGCTCGGCAACAAAACGATCGTGACGAATGGAGATCAGACAGATACCATTTACGAGGGTATGGACAGGCAGATGACATTTGAACAATCCCTGCGTTCAAGAGAATTTGAACCGGACGGACCGAACTATACTCCCCGTATCTCCGGCATCCTTCATGTGGAGAACGGCTCTTACAGCTATGCAATGTCGATTTTGAAAAGCAATAACGGAGATCCCTCCGCATGTAACCGTTTTACATTTGCTTATTCCGACTGTGTAGCCGGAGAGGGGCATTTTATTCATACATATAAGTGCAACGGCAATCCTCTGCCAGGCTTCGAGGGAGAGCCGAAGCTCATTGCGATCCCGGATGATATGGATGCGTTCACAGAGACGCTTTGGGATAGTCTGAACGAGGAGAATAAGGTTTCTTTGTTTGTGCGCTATATCGATATCGCAACAGGAAAATACAGGACAAAGATCGTCAACAAGAATCAAAAATAAGCAGACAGGAGTGATCAGAATTATGAAAGAACTGGAATTAAAATATGGCTGCAACCCGAATCAGAAGCCGTCCAGGATCTATGTCAGCGACGGTTCGGAGCTTCCGATTCAGGTACTCTGCGGAAGACCCGGCTACATCAATTTTCTTGACGCGTTCAACGGCTGGCAGCTTGTATCGGAACTGAAGAAGGCGACAGGACTTCCGGCGGCAACTTCCTTTAAGCATGTTTCACCGGCCGGGGCGGCAGTTGGCCTTCCGCTGGACGATACGCTTGCAAAGATTTACTGGGTGGACGATCTGGGGGAGCTTTCCCCGCTTGCGTCTGCGTATGCGAGGGCGAGGGGCGCGGACAGAATGTCTTCTTTCGGGGATTTCATCGCATTGTCCGACATATGTGATGTGCCGACAGCCAGGATCATCAAAAGAGAGGTTTCCGACGGCGTGATCGCCCCCGGGTATGAGCCGGAGGCGCTTGAGCTCCTGAAGCAGAAGAAAAACGGAAACTACAATGTGATCGAGATCGATCCGGAATACCGTCCGCAGCCGATCGAGCACAAGGAGGTATTCGGTATTACCTTTGAGCAGGGAAGGAATGAATTTCCGATCAACCGGGAGCTGCTGACGAATATTGTGACAGACAATAAGGAGATTCCGGAGCTTGCGCAGATTGACCTGATGATCTCGCTCATTACACTGAAATATACGCAGTCCAATTCCGTGTGCTACGCAAAGGGCGGACAGGCGATCGGAATCGGCGCCGGACAGCAGTCCAGGATCCATTGTACAAGGCTTGCCGGGCAGAAAGCGGACAACTGGTTCCTTCGTCAGTGCCCGAAGGTCATGGCATTGCAGTTTGTGGACGGCATCCGCCGTGCAGACCGTGATAATGCGATCGATCTTTACATCGGCGATGAATATATGGACGTTCTTGCGGACGGCGTATGGGAGAAAACGTTTAAAATAAAACCGGAGGTATTTACACCACAGGAGAAACGGGCATGGCTGGATCAGAATAAAGATGTGGCGCTTGGTTCGGATGCATTTTTCCCGTTTGGCGATAATATTGAGCGCGCGAAAAAGAGCGGTGTAAAATATGTCGCTCAGCCGGGCGGCTCGGTACGCGACGATCATGTGATCGATACATGTAATAAGTATAATATGGCGATGGCGTTTACCGGAATGCGTCTGTTTCATCATTGATCAATAAAAGTTGCATGGAGTTTGGAAAATGTAATTGGAGGGTTTGAAAATGCGTACGATAAAGAAAGTTTTTGCGATGGCGCTTGTGGTTATGCTGGCTTTAAGCGTGCCGGAGACGGTACATGCAGCGGAAAGCGACAGTCAGCCGACGGAACAGACGGCAGATGAACTTGTATCAAAGATCACGCTGAACAAGACAACGCTCACGTTGAATATTGGCAAGTCCGCAACATTAAAGGCAACAGTTGCGCCGACAGATGAAAAAGTGACATGGTCTGTCAGCAAGGAAAAGATCGCCGCTGTCAGCTCCCAGGGGGTTGTCACGGCAAAGAACAGCGGAAGCTGTAAAGTATATTGCAGATTGGAGAGTAATCCGGAAATATATGCAGTATGTAAGCTGACCGTAAAAAAGCGTGCATATCAGCGCAGCGGGAAATATTATCAGATACAGTCTGAAATCGTACTTCCAGACGGCGGATATTCCCTTAGCAGGAAGAACATTGGCTTAAAGGTTATCAAGGTCAACAAAAAGCTGAATCACTCAACAAGTGCGAGATATACCGCAACTACGGCAAATGCTGTGAGACGCTTTCAGCGTTCACATGGTCTGAAGGCAACGGGGAATGTCAATAAAAAGACATGGCTTGCCATGGGATTTTCCGAAAGCTCCTGGTATGATCTTGGAACTTACTGTACGCCGATAAAGGTCAATGGGGCAAGTAAAAAACAGGCATATATCAATGCGATGCTGAATACGGCAAAAGAATATGCAAGGGCAGGCACGCAGTACCGCGTGGGATGCTCCGGCAAACCGGGAACCTATGTGGACTGCAGCGGCCTGATCTTCCAGTGTCTGTATTCGGTAGGAATCAATCCGAAGAAAAATATCGTGGATCACGCGCTTGCTGTTTATGAATATACATCCCGGTATCTTGCGGCGGACAGCAAACTGGGCCGGAGAGTGTCTGTGCGAAATAAGAAAAAAGGAGATCTTCTTTTCTACGGAAGTCCGGTATACCATGTTGCGATTTATGCGGGAAATGGGTATATTTATGATAGCTGGCCGGGAATTGGAGTGACAAAACGCAGATTCAACCGTGCGGTATCAAAAGTAATTCGTGTATTCTAAGATCTGTTCACAGAAGAAACAAAAATATCTGTTATACTTATCTTATTTATTTATGAATGGATTGTGAGGTGCAGATAGATGGATAATGGATTGATTCTTGTCGTTGATGATGAGAGCAGGATGCGTAAGCTTGTGAAGGATTTCCTCGGGAAGAAGGGGTACAGTGTGCTCGAGGCCGGAGACGGCCTTGAGGCGATGGACCTCTTCTATGAAAATAAAAATATCAGTCTGATCATTCTGGATGTGATGATGCCGAAGATGGATGGCTGGCAGGTGTGCCGCGAGGTGCGCCAGCATTCCGACGTGCCGATCATTATGCTGACGGCGCGCGCGGAGGAGCAGGATGAGCTGCAGGGATTCGAGCTTGGAGTGGATGAGTACATTTCCAAACCGTTCAGTCCGAAGATATTAGTAGCGCGTGTGGAAGCGATCCTGCGGCGCTCCAGCGGTTCGGGAGTCGAAACGGAGATGGAGATCGGGGGAATTCTTCTGAATAAGGACGCCCACGTTGTCAGGATTGGCGACAAGACGCTGGAGCTTAGCTATAAAGAATTTGAGCTCCTCGCCTATTTTATGGAAAATCAGGGGATAGCTTTATCCAGAGAGAAGATTTTGAATCATGTGTGGAATTATGATTATTTTGGAGACGCCAGAACCATTGATACCCATGTCAAGAAACTCCGGAATAAGCTTGGCGATAAGGGCAGCTATATCAAGACGATCTGGGGAATGGGATATAAATTTGAGGTAGAATAATGTCACGCTCAATCAAAAGACAGATGACAGCCGTTTGTCTCGGACTTGTCATAGTTCCGTTTATTACCTGTCTTCTGGTGAACGGCTGGTTTCTGGAAAAGTATTACACAGTAAATAAAGAAGAAGCTCTTCAGAATATCTATAAAGAATTGCAGGTGGTCCTGGAAGAGCTGGAAACGAATAATGGCGAGGCAGACAGCGAGACATTGAACTCTATGTTGGAGAAAGGGAATGTCTCGCTTGTTGTTATGGATACGGAAGGAAGTATGGTTGCAACCAATAAAAGAGATTATCAGTTCAGTCTCACAAGGCTGCAGGCGTATGTTTTGAATCGGAATGAAGGTCCAAAGAAGGTGCTGGAAAAAACAGATAAATACGAGATCGTTCAGGCGGAGAGCCAGTATGAGACGGAGGATTATCTGGAAATGTGGGGGAGCATCGGGAAGGAATACTATTTTCTGATCCGAAGTCCAATGGAAAGTATTCGTGAGAGCGCGTCGATTTCAAACCATTTTCTGTTATATATGGGAGTCGCGGCGATTTTGTTTTCCGCGGTTTTGTCGTGGTATTTTGCAAAACGTATCACAGATCCGATCGAGGAGCTTGCGGCATTATCTATTAAGATGGCAAATCTGGATTTCAATGCGAAATATAAAAGCGGCGGGAAAAATGAGATCGGTATGCTGGGCGACAACTTCAATATCATGTCGCTCAAGCTGGAGCGCGCAATTTCGGAGCTGAAGACCGCGAACAATGAGTTGCAGAGGGATATAGAGAAGAAGGAAAAGCTCGAGAATATGCGCACGGATTTTCTTGGCAACGTTTCGCATGAATTAAAGACGCCGATCGCCCTGATACAGGGGTATGCCGAAGGCCTGAAGGAGGGGATCGCGGACGGCGATGAGGAGAGCCGTGACTTCTACTGTGACGTTATCATCGACGAGGCAAATAAAATGAACCAGATGGTGAAAAACCTTCTGACACTGAACCAGTTGGAATTTGGAAATGACGATCCGACCTTTGAAAGATTTAATATCGTGGAGCTGATCCGGGGCGTGATCCAGAGCCTTGCGATTATGGCGGAGCAGTCCGGGGTGAAGATTCATTTCAGGGACAGCGGGGAGTTATATGTGTGGGCCGATGAATTTAAGACGGAACAGGTGCTGAGGAATTATCTTACGAATGCGCTGCACTATGCAATGTATGATAAGGTCGTGGACGTAAAGCTGCAGGAATCCGACGGAAGCGTGCGGATATCCGTATTTAATACGGGCAATCCGATCCCGGAGGAGGATCTGCCGCATTTGTGGGACAAGTTCTACAAGGTAGATAAAGCGCGCACAAGGGAATACGGAGGGAACGGAATCGGCCTTTCTATTGTGAAAGCCATCATGGATTCGTTCCACAAAGAATATGGCGCGAAAAATTATGACAATGGCGTCGAATTCTGGTTTGAACTGGATACGAGGTAAACGGAGGTTTGAGCCGATGGTTTGAGCCGGTACGATGCAGAACTCATTTCCTTTTTGGATGATTTATGATATACTTCTTAGGAATCCCTTTGTCCACGGAGGAAGGAAAGGAATTGAAAACAATGATAGTGATAATCGATTATGACGCCGGAAATATGAAGAGCGTAGAGAAGGCGCTTTTGTCATTGGGAGAGGATGTCTGTATTTCCCGCGACCGTGAGCAGATCCTTGCGGCGGACAAGGTAATCCTGCCGGGGGTCGGAGCGTTTGGGGACGCCATGGGGAAGCTCCATGAGTATGGACTTGCAGACGTGATCAAAGAGGTTGTTAAAAAGGGGACTCCGTTTCTCGGGATCTGCCTTGGGATGCAGCTTTTGTTTGAGCGGAGCGATGAATCGCCGGGAGTGGAAGGCCTTGGAATCCTGAAAGGAGAGATCCTCAGGATCCCGGATCAGGAGGATCTGAAGATTCCGCATATGGGATGGAATTCGCTGGATTTCCCAAAGAAGGGCCGACTGTTTCAGGGGCTTTCCGAGCACCCGTACGTATATTTCGTACATTCCTATTATCTGAGCGCCGGAGAGGATATCGTGACGGCAGTGACGCATTACAGCACAGAGATCCATGCATCCGTCGAGAAAGGCAACGTATTTGCATGCCAGTTCCATCCGGAAAAGAGCAGTGATGTGGGGATGCGGATATTGAAGAATTTTGTAGGGATCCGGGAGGAGATGCAATGTTTACAAAGAGGATAATTCCGTGTCTGGACGTCCATGCCGGTCGTGTGGTTAAGGGCGTGAATTTTGTGAATCTGAAGGATGCAGGAGATCCGGTTGAGATCGCGAAAGCGTATGACAAGGCGGGCGCAGACGAACTGGTTTTTCTTGATATTACGGCTTCCTCGGACGCCAGGAAGACGGTTGTGGATATGGTCCGGAGAGTCGCAGAATGCGTATTTATTCCGTTTACGGTCGGCGGCGGTATCCGTACGGTAGAGGATTTCAGGGAGATCCTTCGTGAAGGGGCGGATAAAGTGTCTGTAAATTCCGCCGCGATCATGCGCCCGGAGCTTATCGCTGAAGCCGCGGATAAGTTCGGAAGCCAGTGCGTTGTCCTTGCGATCGATGCGAAGAGACGGGCGGACGGCAGCGGATGGAATATCTATAAAAATGGCGGAAGAGTGGATATGGGTCTCGATGCGGTTGAATGGGCGATGAAAGCGGAACGGCTTGGATGCGGCGAGATCCTTCTGACAAGCATGGACTGCGACGGAACGAAAGCCGGATATGATCTGGAGCTGACGCGCACGATCGCGGAAAATGTCGGCATTCCGGTGATCGCTTCCGGCGGAGCCGGGACGATGGAGCATTTCAGGGATGCGCTTACCACAGGGAAAGCGGACGCGGCGCTTGCGGCATCGCTGTTCCACTATAAGGAACTCGAGATACGTGAAGTAAAGGAATATCTTCGCAGGGAAGGTGTTTCTGTCAGATTGTAGATAACAGGAGGAAGACAATGCCGCCGATTACGAATGACTGGCTGGCTGCATTGCAGCCGGAATTTAAGAAACCATATTATAAAGAGTTGTTTCAGAAGGTAAATGAAGCGTACCGCACGCAGCGGGTTTTCCCGCCTGCGGATGATATTTTCAACGCTTTTCATTTGACGCCTCTGAAAAATGTAAAGGTCGTGATCCTGGGGCAGGATCCGTATCATGAGGAGGGACAGGCGCACGGACTTTGCTTTTCCGTGAAGCCGGATGTGGAGATCCCGCCGTCCCTGGTCAATATTTATCAGGAGCTGCACGATGATCTTGGCTGCACGATCCCGAATCACGGCTATTTAAAAAAATGGGCGGAGCAAGGGGTGCTGATGCTCAATACGGTGCTGACGGTACAGGCGCACCGTGCAAATTCCCACAGGGGGATCGGCTGGGAAGAATTTACGGATGCAGCGATACGGGCGCTGAATGAACAGGACCGGCCGATCGTCTTTATCTTATGGGGCAGACCGGCGCAGATGAAGAAAAAGATGCTGACCAATCCAAAGCATTTGATTCTGGAGGCGCCGCATCCGAGTCCGCTGTCTGCGTACCGGGGGTTTTTCGGGAGTAAGCCGTTCAGCCGGACGAACCGTTTTCTGGAAGAGCATGGAGTTGCTCCGATCGACTGGCAGATAGAATAGATGTATGGAGGAAAGAATGGAACAGAGATATGATTTGTTGATCATTGGAGCCGGGCCGGGAGGATATATTGCCGCGGAGAAGGCTGCTAAGATGGGTATGGATGTTGTGATCATCGACGAGAAAGAGATTGGCGGAACCTGCGTGAACCGCGGATGTATTCCGACAAAGGCATTGATCTATGCCTCCTCTCTTTATAAGAATATGACAGAATGCGAGCAGTTCGGCATTCATGCGGAGAAGGTGGAATTTGACCTTCAAAAGATATATAACTATAAGGACGATTCTTCGCGTGAGATGCGGGAAGATTTAAAAAAGACATTCCGAAAGCTGGGGATCACTTTTATCCATGGAAAGGGAACGATCCAGAGAAACCGCAAGGTTCGCGTTACAAAACCGGACGGCGCTGAAGAGATCATATCGGCAAGGAATATCCTCATCGCCACGGGCGCAAAGGCAAACGTGCCGGATATTCCGGGGATGGATCTTCCGGAGGTTATGACAAGTGAAGAGCTGATGGTGACAAATAAGAGCCAGTACAGGAGGTTTCTGATCCTTGGCGGCGGCGTCATCGGTCTTGAGATCGCGAATGTATTTAATAACCTCGGCTCTGAGATCACAATTATCGAGGCTGCGGACAGGCTGCTCCCGAAGATGGATATTGAATTTTCCGATGCGGTTGAGAAGATCCTTATGGAGCGCGGCGTGAAGCTCAGAAAGAGAAGCCGCATGGTGCGCATCGAGAAGAGCGGGGGAGGACTTCTCTGCACGTATGTTTTTGAAGGAGAGGAATATCAGGAGGAGGTCGACGGCGTTCTTGTGTCCGTCGGCAGACGCGCCAATATCGATGGACTTTTTGACCCGGACGTTCCGGTGAAGTTAGAAAATGACAGGATCGTGGTGGATGATTTCTTCATGACGAGTATTCCGAGGGTTTATGCGGTTGGTGACGTGATCGGCGGCGTACAGCTTGCGCATGTAGCGTCGGCGCAGGCTACCTATGTGGTTGACCGCATGAATGAAAAGGAGCCGTCCGTGATCCTTTCCATGGTGCCAAGCTGTTTGTTCGTGTCCATGTCGATCATTCCGAGCTGTCTTTATATGGAGCCGGAGATCGCATCCGTAGGACTTTCTGAGGAGGAAGCAAAGGAGAAAGGCGTTCCGGTCCGCTGCGGACATTATGTCATGGCAGGAAATGGAAGATCGATCATCAGCCATGACGAGGAAGGGTTTATCAAGGTTGTATTTGCGGCGGACAGCGATGTGCTTCTTGGCGCGCAGATCATGTGCCCGAGGGCAACGGATATGATCGGCGAGCTTGCAACGGCCATTGCCAACAGCCTGACATCCAGACAGCTCATGTATGCGATGCGCGCCCATCCGACCTATAACGAAGCAATATCTAATGCAGTAGAGGACAGTAGAAAATGAGGAAAAGGATTCAAAGAGTTTGCGCGCTGACGGCGATGCTTGTACTTTGCGGGCTTGTTTTGGGCGGATGCGGTTCCAGGCTTGCAGATGGACTGGATGCGCTGGAAAATGAAAACTATGACGAGGCGGTCGCTGCATTTTCAGAGGCGATTGACGCTAAAGAGGATCTCGGGGAAGCGTACCGGGGACTCGGACTTGCCTGCTGGGAGCTGGGGGATTATGAGAACGCTTATGAGGCGCTGAAAAACGCCGTCAAAAACAGCGACGAGGAGCTTGGCAGCACATACAATCTTCTTGCAAGCATCGATCTGCAAAACGGCGACTATGAATCAGCGCTGACTTATATAGAGAAGGCCGGGAACTGCATCGGCAACAGCGACGAACTGACGCAGGAGCTGGCGCACAACGAGATCGTCTGCTATGAACAGCTTGGAAAATGGGATGAGGCAAAGGCAAAGATGGAGAAGTATCAGAGCAGGTATCCGGATGATGACAGTCTCGCAAAAGATGCGGAATTTCTTGCAACCAGATAACATTTTTTTGGAGCCTGCCGCCGCCGGAGCCGTTGCGGCAGGAACAGT
>CAZPXF010000025.1:10594-25456 GCA_964590945.1 uncultured Lachnospiraceae bacterium
CAGATAACATTTTTTTGGAGCCTGCCGCCGCCGGAGCCGTTGCGGCAGGAACAGTTATACAGAATCGGGAGACAGAGGCGTCAGGCATCATCTGTGATGATGAACTGGCGCCTGAACTGTAAACGGGATGGCGCGGAGCAATATCAATTTAACGGGAGGAAGGAAATGTCGCTGCAATTTGTACTTGGAAATTCGGGTTCCGGGAAAACAGAATATGTATACAGGAAGATCATCGATGATTCTCTCTCATCTCCGGATCGCTTTTTTGCCGTGGTTGTTCCGGAACAGTTTACGATGCAGACGCAGAAGGACATTGTTATGCGGCATCCAAACAGGGGAATCCGGAATATAGATGTGCTGAGTTTTGCGCGGCTTGCGTGGAGGGTCTTTGAGGAACTTGGCACGGATCTGGGGATCGTTTTGGATGATATGGGAAAGAATCTTATCCTCCGCAAGATCGCAGGGGATTATTCGGGCGCTCTTAAGGTTCTGAAGGGCAATCTCCGCAAACCGGGGTATATAAGCGAAGTCAAATCGGTGATATCGGAGTTTGGCCAGTACAGCATCGGACTTGACGAGATTGACCGGATGATGGAGCGGGAGGGAGAAGGCTCTTATCTTTACTGGAAGCTCAGGGATATCCGTCTTGTGTATCAGGGATTTCAGGAGTATCTTGGAGAGACGTATGTGACAGGGGAAGAGATCCTGGAGATCTTTGCGGGCGTGATCGAAAGATCGGATCTTTTAAAAGACAGTGTGATCGTGCTGGATGGATTCACCGGATTCACGCCGGTGCAGAGAATGGTGATCCAAAGATTATTGCAGGTGTGCCGGAAAATAATCGTGACAGTGACGATAGATTCCAGAGAGGACGTCCATCAATCCGCAGAAGACTACCAGCTGTTTGCACTCAGCAAAAAGACGGTGCAGTCCCTTGAAAAGATTGCCCGCGATATTTGCTGTGAGATCGATGAGCCGTACGTTCTGTCGGAGATTCCGGTGAAACGGCAGGCGGGAAATCCGGAGCTATCCTTTTTGGAACAGAATCTGTTCCGGAGGAGCGGGAAGCGCTGGGAAAAACCTTGTGAAAATATCGTATTGGCACGGGCGGATGACCCGGAAGCAGAGGTGCGTTATCTGGCGGGAATGATTCGGAGACTTGTGCGCACAGAAGGGATAAAATACCGGGACATTGCGGTCATTACCGGGGAGATGTCGGTGTATCAGAATTATGTGAGACGGATTTTCCCGGAGTATGGAGTTCCTTATTTTATGGATGAGTCCCGGAATATCCTGATGAATACCTTTGTGGAATATATTCGGAGTCTTTTGGATATGGCTGAGCAGGACTTTTCCTATGAAAGCGTTTTCCGGTTCCTCCGGAGCGGCTACGGAGAACTTACCGGGGAAGAAATCGATGAACTGGATAATTATGTCTTTGCCATGGGTATCCGGGGATATAAACGGTGGCAGCAGCCGATGATCCGGCGGACAAAGGACATGGAGGAAAAAGATCTGGAGCGGATCAACCATTCCCGTGTGCAGTTTGTGGAGCGCGTGCAGGAATTGATGTTTGTATGGAAGAAACGCCAGAAGACTGTGCGTGATATTACGGAGGCGCTGCACGCATTTTTCTTAAAAGAGGAGATTCAGCAGAAGCTGAAAAAACAGGAGCAGTGGTTCCGTGATGCAGGGATGGAGGCTCTTGCGCTGGAATATGCGCAGGTATATCGCTGCGTGATCGAGTTGTTTGACCGTTTCGTGGCGCTTCTTGGCGACGAGAAGATCAGCCTGAAGGAGTACGGCGAGCTTTTGGATGCAGGACTTCAGGAGGCGAGGATCGGAATCATTCCGCCGGGGATGGATCAGGTGGTGTTCGGCGACGTGGAGCGTACCCGTTTCGGAGAATTGAAGTGTTTGTTTTTCCTTGGAGTCAACGACTGTTATATTCCGGGGATCGGGGAACAGGGCGGACTTCTGAGCGATCAGGACAAGGAGCGGTTTGCGGATGCGAAGCTTGCCCTGTCGCCGACAAGAAAAGAGAAGATATTTATTCAGAAATTCTACCTGTATCAGATGCTGACGAAGCCGTGCGGCAGATTATTTCTCTCATGGTGCCGGACGGATGCGGACGGACGAAGCCTGCGCCCGTCCTACCTTGTATCCGAGATTCAGGAACTGTACCCGGAATTACCTGTAAAAAATACAGAGGATATGGACAAAGACCGGACGGAGGAGATCGCTTTTCAGGACACGGTGCGCAGCTTGTTTCATCATGGGGATGGAAAGCGGGATTTCCGCAGGCTTGTGATCTGGTATCTCAAACAGGAGGACAGCCGCGACCGGCTGTTCCGTTTTCTGGACGAAAGAAAGAAACTGCAGCAGAAGGTCATTGAGGCGAAGCTGGCGGATCAGCTCTACAGCAGCGACGGCCGCTTTGGGGCGACGGAGCTGGAAAATTATGCATCCTGTGCGTACGCGCATTTCCTTGGATATGGACTGCATCTTTCGGAGCGGGAAGAATATGTATTCCGCGCCATGGACTGGGGAAATATTTTCCATCGCGCGATCGAGCGCTATGCAAAAAGGCTGCTGGCAGAAAAGAAAAACTGGGAGGAAGTGGAAGGAAAGCTTCGGGAGGAGTATCTTTCGGAGTGCCTGAAGGACAGCATTGCAGACTACGGCAATTCCATTTTATACAGTTCCAGCAGAAATGAATATCTGATCACGCGGATGCAGAGGATCTTATCCCGCACGATCTGGGCTCTGACAGAGCAGCTTCGGAAAGGAGAGTTCCGGCCGGCCGGCTATGAGGTTCCGATCCTGCATGGGAAGATCGACCGGGTGGATCTCTGCGAGGATGAAGAAAAGGTCTATGTGAAGGTTGTTGATTATAAGACAGGCAGCAGAAAGCTCGATCTGAACGACATATACTACGGACTTCAGATGCAGCTCGTCCTTTATTTGCAGGCGTCGGTGGATGCGGCAGGAAAGCAGAAAAAAGGGAAGATCGTCATTCCGGCCGGGGTTTTTTATTACCGTATTCAGGATCCGTTGCTGGATGGCGGCGATGTGAATGCAGATAATGCAGATCAAAAGCGTATGGAGGAGCTTCGGCCAGACGGACTTGTAAATGCGGATGCGGAGGTTCTGGAGAAACTGGATCGGGAGATCTTTGAGAAGAAAGTCTCCGCGGTGATACCGGTTTCACTAAATAAGGACCGCAGCGTATCCAGACGATCCGGGTCAGTCGTTTCCCTGCGGGATCTGACAACGATCATGGGCTATACAGAGGGTAAGAAGGAAGAGCTGCAGGTGGAGATCCTGGACGGAACGATCGCGAGAGCCCCGTACCGCAAGGATCGGGAGACGGCGTGCGATTTCTGCCCGTACAGGAAAATATGTGATTTTGAACCCGGGTATGGCGGAGAGGATTACCGTGACCTGAAAAAAATGGAACGTGAGGAAATCATCGGGAGAATGCGAAAGGATAATGAAGATGGCAGTGAGATGGACGAGTGAGCAGGAAGCAGTCATTCATTCACGGGGATGCAACCTGCTTGTTGCAGCGGCAGCGGGAGCAGGCAAGACGGCGGTCCTGACAGCAAGGATCCTGGACCGTCTGATGGAAAAACCGAATATCGACATTGACGAGCTTTTGATCGTTACATTTACAGAGGCCGCGGCTTCGGAGATGAAAGAGCGCATCCGGAACGGGATCGAAAAGGCTCTGAAAGAGAATCCGGAGGATCATAATCTGCAAAGGCAGCTGGCGCTTGTGTACTGTGCAAGGATCACGACGATACACAGCTTTTGCCTGTCGGTTGTACGGGAAAATTTCCATGTGCTGGATCTTGATCCGGGATTCCGGATCACGGAGGAGGGCGAGAGAAAGCTTCTCATGCACGACGTGCTGGATGAGCTTCTTGAGGAGAAGTATGAAGAAGCCTCGGAGGACTTCCGGAATCTGGTAGAGAGCGTTGTGACAAAGCGGGATGACACGGAGCTGGAAGAGCAGATCTTAAGGCTCTATGAGTATGCCGAAAGCAACCCGGATCCGGAAGCGTGGCTGCGCGGCAGCCTGAAACCTTATGAAGCGGCGTCCCCGGAGGAAATGCTGGAAGCCGGGTGGTTTCAGGATCAATTCCGCCTTGTCAGGCTGCAGCTTGAGGAGTATGCGCGTTCCATGGAATCCGTACTTCTGCTATGCCGGAGCGAGGGCGGCCCGGGCGCGTATATCGAGAATGTGCAGGAAGAGGCGTCCGCGCTTCGAGAGGCTGCTGAGGCGGAGGATTATTACGGATGCCGGAAAGCAATCCTCGGACTTTCTTTCGGACGGCTGAAAGCAGAGCGCGGGAAGGACGTGGATCCGGACAAAAAAGAGAAGGCGGCGGATATCCGGAAAGGAATAAAGGATAATATTGCAAAGCTTAAGGACGAGTTTTTCGGAGCAGACCTGCAAAAGCAATGGCAGGATATGAAGCTTTGCGAACCGGTGCTTCGTGAACTGATCGCCGTAACGATGGAATTTGGCCGCCGCTTTGAAGAAAAGAAGCGGGAACAGAATGTGATCGATTTTTCTGATATGGAACATATGGCGCTTCGGATATTGACAAGAGAAGAAAACGGGACATTTGTCCCGACAGATGTGGCGAAAAATTATCAGAGGCAGTTCCGGGAAATCATGATCGACGAGTATCAGGACAGTAATCTGATGCAGGAGGTCATTCTCCGCAGCGTATCCGGGAACGACCGCGGGGAATACAATCTTTTCATGGTTGGCGATGTGAAGCAGAGCATTTACCGCTTCCGGCTTGCAAGGCCAGAGCTTTTCCTGGAAAAATACAACAGTTATCCGACCGAAGAGGGGCATCCTTCAAGAAGGATCGATCTGCACAGAAATTTCCGAAGCAGACGGGAGGTTCTTGACAACGCCAATTATATCTTCCGCGAGATCATGCAAGCGGGCGTCGGAGGGATTGAATATGATGCGGATGCGGAGCTGAATTACGGGGCGGCCTATGATGCGGACGCGGAAAATACTGCCGATGGAGATAACGGTGAGGACGCTGCTTACAGGGCGGAGCTTCTCCTGGTTGCAGATAACGACCGGAAGACGGAAGCGCGGGCGGCGGCGCTGCGCATAAAGAAGCTGGTCGGGAATCTTCCGGTGACCGACAGCGATACCGGAAAGCTGCGTCCGTGCAGATATGATGACATTGCCGTTTTATTCCGGAGCGTCAGCGGATGGGGCGATGTTTTCAAAGAAGTATTTGCAGAGGAACATATACCGACCTACGTGGGAAGCCGGACCGGATATTTTCAGGCAAAGGAGATCCGGATGATGCTTCAATATCTGAAGCTTCTGGATAATCCGAGACAGGACTTCCCGATGACAGCGGTCATGACTTCCCCGATGGGCGGCTTTGACGGCAACGAGCTTGCCAGAATACGGCTGATCGATCCAAAGAAACCGTTTTATTCCTGTGTATTTCTGTACAGGGAAAAGGGCGGGGACATTCCGCTAAGGAAAAAAACAGAAGAATTTCTGGCGATATATGAGGTATTAAGAGGGGAGGCGGCGTGGCGGCCGCTGCACGAGCTCCTTTCCCGGATCGTAAAGCTGACCGGATTTGATGTGTGGATGGCAACCAGACCGGACGGGGAGCAGAAAGAAGCGAATGTTCAGATGCTGATCCAGCAGGCGGTACGGTTCGAGGCATCCAGCTATAAGGGAGTGTTTCATTTTGTCCGATATATGGATCAGTTGGAGTCCTATGAGATCGATTACGGCGAAGCAGAGCTGTCCGGCCGGACGGATGCGGTACGGTTTATGAGCATCCACAAAAGTAAGGGACTGGAATTTCCGGTTGTGATTCTGGCAGGCATGGGTAAGAGATTCAATGAGAGCGATCTCAACACAAGACTTCTGCTGCATGCGGATGCAGGGATCGGTATTCCGGCGGTGGATCTGAAGCTGCGCGTGCGCAGGCCGACCGCGCTCAGGAATTACATCCGGCAACGCATGAAGATGGACAATCTGGGGGAAGAGATCCGCGTGCTCTATGTGGCGCTTACCCGTGCGAAGGAGAAAATGATCATGATAGGGAGTAACTCCAGGGCAGCAAAGAGCGGATTTGCCATAAGTGGGACGAGCGCCGGATTCGATTCGATCCTCCAATCAGGAAGCTATATGGGATTGCTCGGTCTGGCAATCGGAGCAGCCCGGGATGAAAGGGAACTGCCCTTTGATCTTTGCGTCGTGACACGCCAGGAGATCGAGGAACAGATGGCAGGACATGCGATACAGGATTACGACGAACTGGTGAAGCTTGAAATGCTTCTGCATGAGCTGGAGAATTGCGATATCCTTCCGGAAGAGGATACAAAAGACGGCGGGGACGGAAGAAGGAAGACTTCAGAGGATTTTATCGAACAGTTCCGGTTCCGTTATCCGTATGAAAAGCTTCAGAATTACAAGATGAAATTTACCGTCTCCGAGTTAAAGCTTAAGCATGACGTCACGGAGGACGGCGCTCTTCTGTTTCAGGAAGAGGAGGTCGTGCCGCTTCTTCCGAGGTTCTTATCTGACGAAGAGACTTTAAGCGGGGCCGGCAGGGGCACTGTGTATCATAAAGTGATGGAGCTTCTGGATTTCGGGCAGGAGTATGATGCGGCAGATATAGAAAGACGGGTGGATACGTTCCGGCAGGAGGGATATCTGACCCCGGAGATGGCGGCATGCGTAAGATCGGAAGATATAGAGGCCTTTCTTCACTGCGCCTCCGGAAAACGGATGCAGGAGGCGGCAGGAAACGGAAAGCTCTATAAGGAGCAGCCGTTTGTCCTTGGGATCCCGGCTTCGGATATATACGGGGAGGATGCGGAGGATGAGACGCTTCTTGTACAGGGGATCATCGATGTATATTTCGAGGAGGCGGACGGCCTTGTAGTGCTCGATTACAAGACAGACCGGGTCCGCCATGGAAAGGATCTGAAAGAAAAGTACGAAAAGCAGCTCGAATACTATGCAAAGGCGCTGGAACAGATGCTTGGAAAGCCTGTAAAAGAAAAGATCATTTATTCCTTTACCCTGCGGGAGGAGATCATATGGCAGTAGGAAAGGCCGTCATTGGCTGTTCCGCCGTCATCAATATTTTATGCGAACCGAAGCAGTATTCAAATTGACACATTTTTAATTGTAGAGTAAAATGAAACCATATTTCAGCAGGAGGGTGAAGGTTATGAAGCGAAATCTAATTCATGCGGCGGCATTTTTCTTAATCTGTCTGTGCGCCGTATTTTGCCTGAAGTCAATAGATACACAGGCCGCGACGAAGAAGATGTCCACGGAGTCTAACGGAAAGTATACGTACTATTCGGTACAGGGTACGATTTACCGGATGGATACAAGTACAGGAAAGACAAAAAAGATTAAGACCATTGCGAACACAAACTGGATTTCAGATATCTCATATTATAAAGGATATCTGTATTTTACTGCGGACTATTACTATTATTCCCAGGGAACGGACGGAAGCGAGGCATATATCTGCCGGATCAAGACGAACGGCAAAGGTTTTAAGAAGCTGGGCTGCGGCAGGTCGGCAAGAATCTATAACGGGAAGATCTACTATTTACGTGGCACAATCAAAATGTATGGCGTATGTCCGTCTACTCATATCAAAGAGATTGCGAGAATGAATCTGAGCGGCGGCAGCAAGAAAAATCTTCTTACCGAAAAGTCTGCTTATTCGTCGTTTGAGATCGTAAAGAACCGCATTTATTATGTTTCAGCCGGCTGTCTGTACCGTGCGACTATAAGCGGAAAAAGCAGCACAGTTCTGGTATCTTCCGGTGTGAACCAGCTTCTCAGCGACGGAACGAACATTTACTATACGACAACCAGGGAACTGCACAGGATTGAAGGAAGCAGCGGCACCGACAATAAGCTTATGAATCTTGCGTATAGGAGGACTTCGTCCTCGATTTTCTGTTGTACAAATATCCTGGAAGTGAAGAACGGGATTATTTATTTTGTGGACAATAACAACGGATATAAGCTGAGAAAGTATAATATATCGGCCAATAAGATCACAGATTTGAAAAAATTTTCGTCGAACGTATCTGCTTTGGTTGTCGGAAAAGGCAAATATGCGGTGATTCGAAGAGGCATTACAGACAGTAAATATTCCGAGGCTGTCGGACGGATCAAGACGACCGGAAAGAGTTATAAGACTCTGAAAAAGTATTTCAAACCTTAATCGCGAAGACCGGAAATTTCGGCTATTTTAATACATATGCGCGGGGCATCTCCACTGAAGATCTGGTATTGCAGCTATGGGGTTTCAGGGTGGGGATGCTCTTGTACATAGACATAAAGTAAAAGAAAATATTTTCGGGAAGGGGATGATGGAAATGACGAAAAAGAATGTATTTCGTATGATCTCAGCTTTCTTAATATGTTTGTGCGTTGTCCTTTGTCTGAAAACGGCGGATGCACAGGCAGCGTCAAAGAAGATGGCGACAGAGTCCAGTGGAAAATATACATATTATTCGATACAGGGAACGATCTGGCGGATGGATACGGGTTCGGGAAAGTCGGAGGAGATCAGAACCATCGAGGGCACGAATTGTATTTCGGATATTTCGTACTATAAAGGATATTTGTATTTTACAGCAGATAACTATTACTATTCAAACGGCGGGGACGGAAGCGAGGCTTATATCTGCCGGATGAAGACAAACGGAGAGGATTTTGACCGGTTAGGCTGCGGAATGGCGGCAAGGATCTATAACGGGAAGATTTATTATCTTTACGGAACGATCGAAATGTACGGAACGACTCCGTCGACTGAGATCAAGGGAATCGCCCGGATGAATCTGAACGGCGACGGCAAGAAGAAGCTTGTCACCGGAAAGGCGCGTTACACCGCGTTTGAGATCGTAAAGAACCGTATTTACTATACGGCGTCCAATTCAAACGGCGCTGCAAAATACCTTTACCGTGTAAACATGAGCGGGAAAAAGAGCAAAACGCTGGTATCCTCTGATGTGCGTCAGCTTCTCAGCGACGGGACGAATATTTATTACGCCACGGCAAAGGAGCTGCACAGGATCGCGGGAAGCAGCGGGAAGGATAAGCATCTTTTGAACCTTGCTTGGAAGCGCAATATTTATCCTTCTTCCGTGATAAGCTGTACGAGTATCCTGGAGGTAAAGAGCGGGGTGATTTACTTTCTTGATTATTACTCCGGATATAAGCTGAGAAAATACACAATATCCAAAAACAAGATCACAAACATGAAAACCTTTCAAACGTCTGTGACGGATATGGTTGTCGGGAAAGGAAAATATGCGGTGATCCGCAGGAAAATCTCCGGAAGCAGCAAATATACGGAGGCTGTCGGGCGGATTAAGACGACCGGAAAGAATTATAAGGATCTGAAGAAGTATTACGGTCCTTAAGAATAATGGAGGAATAGAAAATGAAATTTCAAATGATACACGAGAATTACAATGTTTACGATTTGGACAGGTCTTTGGCGTTTTATCAGGAAGCGTTAGGACTTCATGAGCTTCGGAGAACGGAAGCCTCCGACGGGAGCTTCATCATCGTCTATGTGGGAAATGAAACGACGGATTTTGAGCTGGAGCTTACGTGGATGCGCGACATGGACCGCCCGTATGATCTGGGTGATACGGAATTTCATCTGGCGTTCCGTACGGACGATATGGAGGCGGCTCATAAAAAGCACGAAGAGATGGGATGCATCTGTTTTGAGAACCCGGATATGGGTATCTATTTTATCGCAGATCCTGACGGCTATTGGCTGGAGATCGTTCCGGAGAGATAGCGGTCATAAAACGGCGGAGGCGGCAGAAAGCCTCTGATAAAATTGTTCATAAAAATCTGCTTTCGGGTCGAATGGCTGTACATAGAAGGTCGTCAGCACTTCCATGCTGAGCTTCTGTACGGCGTCGGCCTGAATGTTTTTCATGGCGTATTCCTGCAGATTTTTAATATGATAATGCCAGTCGGAAATAAACGTTTCATATTTTTTACAGTCATCCGTATCGATCCATTTTTTGATTTTAACCTTGGTTTTGTTTGGTTTCGGACACTCGTGAACCTGCAGAAAATATCGGAAGGTTCCATTTTCATAAAATCTGCCCAGCGGGAAAATACGGCAGATGCCCGGGCGAAGCGCGTGTACGGAACATCTTCCGTTGGCATCAAGAAAAGAGCAGGCGCCGTCCTTTCCGGACATTCTGAGATCAGGAAGAATAATACCATCCACAACATTCAGCTCGACCGGCCCTGAGATCAGTTCGCCGAAGGACATACAAAGTCCGGAAGAGAGGCGATGGAAGTCCAGAGGATCCAGCAGGATCGATGTGCCCATGCCCCGGCAGCAGGCGGAACATCCCTTACATCCTCCGCAGTCGGTCTTTGCCATATCATTGCTTGTATAAAGCTTTCCGTCTGAAATTTCATTAAGATCTATCGTTCGCAGCATCTTATTTCTCCCTGTTTATTCATGATATCATTATAAAATGAGGTTTATGGAAAAGCAATTCCCGAATGAAATGTTTCCTTTTCCATTAAAAAATTTAGAGTTGACATCTGATTCTTATATGGTACTATAGTAGTAGGAACATGTAAAAAGCACAGGGAAAGCAGGAAGATACAATGGGCGAGAAAAGAGTGGTTGACTATATTTACACTGACGGCAATGAGAAAATCCTGATCGAGTCATTGCAGACCGACACAAGACATGCGGTCATAGACCAGTATATCCGCTGCAGAAAGGCGAAGAAGATGACGCAGGCGGATCTGGCGCGGCGCACAGGGATAGCGCGTCCGAATATTACCAGATTTGAGAGCGGCAGTTATAATCCGTCGCTGGAATTCATGGTTAAGATTGCTGCGGCATTGGATATGCACCTGGAACTGCGGCTTCAGGAGAACGACTAGACGCGCCGGGAGGGAGGTACATGTATGGAGATGCAATCCCGGCATAGTACGGATAAGATCCGCAGGAAGCGGCTGTCCTTCGCTGAGATTACGATGGAGGCACGGATGATCGGGGAGGACTGCTTGATTGCACTGTATGGAGGAGCGAAGCCGCATATCGGATGCACCGTCCTTGCGGTTCCGCGTCCGTCCCTGGCCGGAAGCGGAGAGATCAGCGTGACTTCATCCGTGATCAATGTAACCGGGCACAAGGATGAGGAGATCTGCCGTTATGCCGCAGAGCAGACCGCGAGAAAGAAGAATGCGGTGACCGTATGCACGGGCGGATTTCACATGGATGGGATCACAAAGGATCAGATCGGGGAGGTTATCCTTGCGGTCAGGGAATTGGTGGAAGAGATATAAGTAAGAACAAAAAATAAGATATATCAGGAGGAGATAAGAATTATGGCTGACAAAGTGAGAGATTTAAGGAGTGCGCTGGCATTGCTTGAGAGTATGCCGGGGCAGCTGATTCAGACGGATGTGGAGGTGGAGCCTGAGGCGGAGCTGTCGGGCGTATATCGTCATATTGGAGCCGGAGGAACCTGTATGAGACCTACGAAGGAAGGCCCGGCAATGATTTTTAACAATGTAAAGGGACATCCGGGGGCAAGAGTTGCGATCGGAGTGCTTGCAAGCCGTCAGAGGGTAGCGGCTCTTCTGGACTGTGAGCCGGAGAACCTGGGCAAGAGGCTGTACAGCAGCGTAGACGATCCGATCCCGCCTGTTATGACAACAGAGCCGGCCCCATGCCAGCAGGTTGTACATTTGGCGACGGATCCGGATTTTGATCTTTATAAGCTGGTTCCGGCGCCGACCAACACGCCGGATGATGCGGGGCCGTATATTACGCTTGGAATGTGTTACGCGACACATCCGGATACGGGAGCCAATGATGTTACGATCCACCGTCTCTGCATTCAGGGTAAGGATGAATTGTCTATTTACTTTACCCCCGGCGCGCGCCATATAGGAGCTATGGCGGAGCGCGCCGAAGAACTGGGACAGAAGCTGCCGATATCGATCAGTATCGGAGTGGATCCGGCAATCGAGATCGGATCGTGCTTTGAACCGCCTACAACGCCGCTCGGTTATGACGAGCTGTCGGTTGCGGGCGCTCTTAGAGGCGAACCGGTTGAACTGGTACAGTGCCTGACGATCGATCAGCGCGCGATCGCCAATGCAGAATATGTTATCGAGGGGGAAGTGATCCCGAATGTCCGGGTGCAGGAGGATCAGAATCGCCATACCGGCTATGCGATGCCGGAGTTCCCGGGATATACAGGCCCGGCGAGCAATCAATGCTGGCTGATCAAGGTGAAGGCTGTGACGACCAGGGAACATCCGATCATGCAGACATGTATCGGGCCAAGCGAAGAGCATGTTTCCATGGCTGGCATTCCGACGGAGGCAAGTATCTACGGTATGATCGAGAAGGCAATGCCGGGAAGACTGAAAAATGTATACTGTGCTTCTTCCGGCGGCGGGAAATTTATGGCGGTATTGCAGTTCCAGAAGAAGGTTGCCAGCGACGAGGGACGCCAGAGACAGGCTGCGCTTCTTGCATTCTCGGCATTCAGCGAGCTGAAACATATATTCCTTGTAGACGAAGATGTAGACCCGTTTGATATCAAGGATGTTATCTGGGCGATGAATACAAGATTCCAGGGGGATACAGATATCATTACGATTCCGGGAGTGCGCTGCCATCCGCTCGATCCGTCGAATGATCCGACGTGCTCAAACAGTATTCGCGATCACGGTATTGCATGCAAGACAATTTTTGACTGTACAGTGCCGTTTGACCAGAAGGAGCGCTTCAGACGTGCGCGATTTATGGATGTCGATCCGGACCATTGGGTTAAATAACTATGAGAAAGAGAATTGTTGTGGGAGCCACTGGCGCCAGCGGCTTCCCTGTTTTGATCGAATGTCTGAAGCTGATCAATCTGGATCCTGATTTTGAATCGTATCTGATCCTTACGGACAGTGCAAAGCTTACATTGACTCATGAGACAGATTACAGTGTGGAAGATCTGTATAAGCTGGCAGACTGTGTGTGTGAACCGGATGAGATTGGTGCAAAGCCGGCCAGCGGCTCATTCCGGACGGAGGGGATGCTGATCGTGCCGTGCAGCATGAAGACGCTGGCAGGCATTCACAGCGGTTATGCGGATAATCTGCTTCTTCGGGCTGCGGATGTAACTTTAAAGGAACAGCGCCCGCTTGTGCTCGCGGTTCGCGAGACGCCGCTGAGTGCGATCCATCTGCGGAATATGCAGGAGCTGGCGATGATCCCGGGAGTGCATATCATTCCGCCGATGATGACATTCTATATCAGGCCGAAAGAGATTGCGGAGATGACCTGTCATATTGCTGCAAAGCTGCTGGAGCCATTTGGAATCGAAGCGCCTGGCTACAGACGGTGGGAAGGCCTGCAGAACCGTGATTTTTAGCCGCTGCATTTGCGGGTATAGTCTTTTGCCGGAATCGGGGCTTGTAAGGTGGCTTTTTCGCCGGCCGGAATAAAAACAGGCGAAGAAATATACTTTTGGAGGTAAGATATAATGAAATACGATTTCACATCGATCGTGGACAGACGCGGCATGGACGCAACGGCAGTGGAAGCGCCGGGAACAGAAAAGGGATTTGGGTTCGCGCCGCAGGGGCCGAAGGAAGGCTTTGATCTGATACCGATGTGGGTGGCCGATATGAATTTTCCGACGGTTCCGACGATCCCGGAAGCGATTATAGAAAGAGCGAAACATCCTCTGTACGGATATTTTTCTCCGAGGCAGGAATACTACGATTCCATCATAGCATGGCATGAAAAGAGAAATGGCGTCGTCGGCCTGACAAAGGACGATATCGGTTACGAAAATGGAGTGCTGGGCGGGGTTGTATCTGTATTGACCGCATTTGCGGCTCCGGGAGACGCTGTGCTTTTACATAGTCCGACATATATCGGTTTTACAAACAGTATTTCGAAAAACGGATATAAGATCGTCCACAGTCCATTGAAAAAAGATGAATCCGGCGTATGGAGAATGGATTTTGAAGATATGGATGCCAGGATCAGGCAGAATAAAATACATGTTGCCGTATTTTGCAGTCCTCATAATCCATGCGGCCGAGTCTGGGAACAGTGGGAGATTGAGCAGGCTATGGAGGTATATCGGAAGAATGACTGCGTTGTCATTTCGGATGAGATCTGGTCGGATATCATTTTAAATGGCCATAAGCATATTCCAACGCAGTCAGTAAGCGAGGATGCGAAAAACAGGACTGCGGCTTTCTATGCCCCGAGCAAGACCTTTAATCTGGCTGGTCTGGTAGGGAGCTATCACATCATATATAATAAGTATCTGCGCGACCGGGTGAGCGCCAGGAGCAGTAAACCATGTTATAACGAGATGAATGTCCTGTCTATGCATGCGCTGATCGGCGCATATAAGCCGGAGGGAGCCGAATGGGTAGACGAACTCCGGGAGGTCATCAGTACGAATGTCAACTATGCCTGCGATTATATAGAAGAGCACTTTGCCGGTGTTGAAGTAAGTAAGCCGGAAGGAACATATATGCTGTTTCTCGATTGCAGCAAATGGTGCGAGGCCCATGGAGTAACCATAAAGGAGGTTATCAAAGCGGGATGGGATGTCGGCGTTGCATGGCAGGATGGCAGAATGTTTCATGGAAGCTGTGCAATCCGTGTGAACCTGGCATTGCCGCTTTCACGGGTAAAAGAGGCGCTTCAACGTATGTCACAGTATGTATTTTGTGAATAGGGGCATGAGTTTTGCTGCAGCGGTTATCATGCCGGATGAACCGGTTGTGATCGATGC
>CAZPXF010000026.1:0-25266 GCA_964590945.1 uncultured Lachnospiraceae bacterium
GCATCCTCACAAAAATACATCTGGGAGTTAAATTTCGCCTTTCCCCGGACCTTCGCCTTCGTATACGTCCCGTCCGGCTGCAGATTGTGTGCTTTCGCCGTATCTTTCAGCTGTACAAGCAGGATACCCTTTGCGCGGTTACGCAGTTTCTCGTCTAAAACCGGAAACAGTATCTCGACACGGCGGTCAAGATTTCGCGGCATCCAGTCCGCGCTTCCCATATAGACCTCCTCTTCTCCTCCATTTGCAAAATAGAAGATCCGGCTATGCTCAAGGAAGGTTCCCACGATAGAACGGACGGTGATATTCTCACTGACCCCTGGAATACCCACCTTCAGGCAACAGATGCCCCGGACGATCAGATCGATCTTCACTCCCGCCGCCGATGCTTTATAAAGCGCGGCAATGATCTTCTGATCACAGAGCGAATTCATCTTCGCTATAATATGGGCCTCCTCGCCTGCCTCGGCATGAGCCTGTTCCCGCCGGATCAGCTCCATAAACCGGTCGCGCAGCCAGATCGGCGCCAATGAAAGGTAATTCCACCCCTCCGGCTCCGAATACCCCGAAAGCATGTTGAATACTGCGGTCGCATCCTCCCCGATCCCCTGCCTGCAGGTGAACATTCCCATATCGGTATACAGCTTTGCCGTAGAATCGTTGTAATTTCCGGTTCCCAAATGAACGTATCTGCGGATACCGTCCTCCTCCTGACGGACGACAAGCGTGATCTTGCAGTGGGTCTTCAATCCCACAAGGCCGTAGATCACATGGCAGCCCGCCTTCTCAAGCTGCCTCGCCCATCCGATATTATTTTCCTCATCAAAGCGCGCTTTCAGCTCTACCAGAACCGATACCTGTTTGCCATTCTCCGCCGCCTGCGCCAGCGCAGCCACGATTGGAGAATGTCCGCTGACACGGTACAGCGTCTGCTTGATCGCAAGGACAGCCGGATCCGCAGCAGCTTTCTGCACAAATTCCACGACCGGGGCAAAGCTGTCAAACGGATGATTCATCATCAGATCCCGCCTGCGGATCTTTGCAAACAGATCATCCCCCTCGAGAAGCGGTGACGCAGGCGCAGTATACGGCTGCTCCTTTAAATGCTCAAATCCCGGAATACCATATATCTTCATCAAAAATGTCAGATCCAAAGGCCCGTGGATCGTATAGATGTCCTCCTCGCGCATCATCAGCTCACGGCGCAGCGTCTTCAAAAGCTTCTTGTGAACGCCCTCCTCAATTTCCAGCCGGATCACTTCGCCCCACTGCCGCTTGCGTATCTTCTTCTCGATCTCTTTTAAAAGATCCGCCGCATCCTCCTCATCAATGGAAAGATCCGCATTCCGCATGATCCGGTATGGAGCCGCATCCACTACCTTATACCCTGTAAAAAGCTTCTGGATATTGCGCTCGATCACCTGTTCCAGAAAAATCGCATTTTTGGTTCCATCCTCACTGTCCTTCAGCATCAATACCCTTGGAAGACCCGATGGAACCTGAACCGTTGCAAAATCCAGCTCCTCTTTCCCTTTTTTGTTCTTTTTGGATAATAAAGCTGCGATATTCAGAGTCTTATTGCGCACAAGCGGAAATGGTCTGGAAGAATCTACCGCCATCGGCGTCAGAACCGGATAAACATTCTTTATAAAATACTTATCGGCATATTTTGCCTGCTCCTTTGTAAGCTCCTCATGATGCCGGATCAGATTCAATCCCTGCCTTTTGAGCATCGGGAACAGGGAACGGTTCAGCACATGATACTGGCTCGTTACAAACTCATGCACCTTCACATTGATCGCGGCGAGCTGCTCCTCCGGAGTCATCCCTGAGATGTCCTCCTTTTTATATCCGGCGTGAACCATATCCTTGAGAGACGCCACCCGCACCATGAAAAATTCATCCAGATTCGACGCCGTTATACTCAGAAATTTCATCCGTTCAAAGGAGGGGATAGTATGATCCCTCGCTTCGGACAGCACCCTTTCATTAAACTGCAGCCAGCTCAGCTCCCGATTTGTGTATAATGCCGGTTTCTTATAGTTCACTTCCAACCCTCCGCTTATTCTGTCAACTGTTCATCTACCATATTGTAAATATCCCGCATGATCGCGTTTTCTTCTTCGTCCTTCACCGGAATCATGTCCAGTATTTTCAGAACTTCCTTCCGTTCAAATCTCCTTGCTTCAAGATAGACTCCTATCATTTCCATAAACTGAGGATCCACTCCGTCAGATTTGGCATATGCATCCCTGATGATTCCGGCTTCTATTTCCAAATGTATGCGAAGCTCTCCCCACGAAAAGCTCCCTGTACAATCAAACTCTTTTACTGCGCACTCCTGCGAGGCTCCCGCGCCGGGATCCGGATCACCGGAAGTATCCTTACTTTTTTTGACAAAATGAAACAATTTTCGAAACATTATAATTCTCCTGCTGTGACAACCAGATCAATAATTACCCAGAATCCTTAAATCAGACGCCTCCTCGCGCAATCCACGGATCGCATTCTTTACGGAAGGATCAGCCAGATTACCCTCCACGTCTACGAAAAATCGATACTCCCACGAGCGGCCCAGGATCGGTCTGGATTCAATCTTACACATATTGATGTCGTTATAGATAAAGTGTGACAACAGCCGGTACAGGGAACCGCTCTCATGCGGCACTTCAAAACAAAGGCTGACCTTCTGGGCATTTTTTAAAAATACCTTCTGATTTGTTATTACTATAAATCGTGTATAGTTGGACTTATTGTGATTGATCTCATGCTCCAGAATCTCAAGTCCGTAAACCTTTGCCGCATATTCGCTGCAGACGGCCGCCTTCGTCTTATCGCAGCCGTTAAGGACCATCTGCGCCGCGATCGCGGTATTTCCCACGCTGATCTGCTGCCAATCCGGATTCTGATTCAGATACCTTGAGCTCTGCATCAGAGCCTGCGGATGGGAATAAACATGTGTAATATTTGAAATCTCCGCCCCCGGCAATCCGGCAAGGCAATGGTTGATCGGCAATACCAGCTCCGCCACAATAAAATTTTCAAATTCCACAAGCAGATCATAAACCTCGCTGACTGCCCCGGCCGAAGAGTTCTCGATCGGGAGCACTGCAAAATCAGCCGCTCCTTCCTCAATGGCCTCCATTGCATCCCGGAACGTCGGAACGGAAAAGCTGTTGATGTTCTCCCCAAAATACTGCTTCATCGCAGCCTCTCCATATGCTCCTTTTACCCCCTGGAATACAACACGGGACAGTTCAAAATCCAATTGGTCAATACCGATAAAAGGAAGCTTCCCAAGCGCTCCAGCCCTTGTCAGGAGCTGATACTGTAATTTACGGCTCATAGCCATCATCTGCTCATAAAGCTCCTGCACGCCATGGCAGTTGAAATCATTGGATGTCATCGCAACCACCGCGGCAAGCTTATCATTCTCCCTTTTCTTATCAAAAACCTTCAGTCCGTTCTCAATCTTATATTTCCCGACCTCTTCGATGACCTCCATTCTCTGTTCATAAAGAGCGACGATCTGCCGGTCGATCTCATCAATACGTTCCCTTAAAGCCCTCAAATCCTCCATAGGTATCTCTCCTTTGCTCACATGGAAATATTATAATATATTTTCTGCATAAAATCCAGTTTCTGCAGACACACTATTGGCATGAAAAGGAAATTTATTTTATGCGGTATACTGGGCTGGTGCATGGAGATCATTTTCACCGGATTCCGTCCATCAGAGGGAAATCCCCGCACTTTGACAGGCCACACATCAATCTGGATGTTTCCGATTTACGGAATGGCGTGTTTCATCGACCCGTTAAGCCAAAGACTTGCAAAACGGAATACGCTCCTGCGGGGACTTATCTACACGATGGGCATTTTTTGCAGTGAATTTTTATCGGGAACTTTTCTCAAAAAACATCATCTGTGTCCGTGGGACTACAGCAAAGCGCCGTACAATATCAAAGGGCTCATCCGTCTTGACTATGCGCCTTACTGGTTCTGCGCCGGTCTTTTCTTTGAAGGCGTCCTTAAGAAAATGAATGATACATCCGCGGTTGAAAAAGCAGGTCAATAATTATATAATGGTACTGGATTTACGGCGCTGCAGAGCAGTCCGTATGTACTATAGATATAGAATTCAAGATTCCAAGGAGGTCTATATGAGACATTTGATGAGTCCTCTCGATTTCACGGTTGAGGAACTGGATAAAATCATGGATCTGGCCAATGACATTGAGTTACATCCTGATAAGTACGCGCATGCCTGCGAAGGCAAAAAGCTGGCAACACTTTTTTACGAACCCAGCACACGTACAAGATTGAGCCATGAGGCTGCCATGCTGAATCTTGGCGGCAGTGTTCTTGGATTCTCCAGCGCAGATTCCAGCTCCGCAGCGAAAGGAGAAAGCGTTTCCGATACGATCCGTATGGTTTCCTGTTATGCAGATATATGTGCCATGCGCCATCCTAAGGAAGGCGCGCCTATGGTAGCTTGCGCACATTCTTCGATTCCGGTCATCAATGCCGGCGACGGCGGTCATCAGCATCCGACACAGACGCTCACGGATCTTCTCACGATCCGTTCACTGAAAGGACGACTTGACCATCTGAAGATTGGTCTTTGCGGCGACTTGAAATTCGGACGCACGGTGCACTCTCTGATCCATGCACTGGTTCGCTACCCCGGCATTGAATTTGTACTGATCTCGCCGGAAGAGCTGCGTCTTCCGGGCTATATCCGCCAGGATGTACTTGTGAAAACCGGAACTCCTTTTGAGGAGGTCGTCCGTCTGGAGGATGCCCTGCCGAAGCTCGACCTTCTCTATATGACGCGTGTCCAAAGGGAACGTTTCTTCAACGAAGAAGATTATGTGCGCATGAAGGATTTCTACATATTGGATGCAAAGAAGATGGAACTCGCCCCGAAGGATATGCTCGTACTTCACCCGCTTCCGCGTGTCAATGAGATCTCTGTCGAGGTTGATAAGGATCCGCGCGCTGCTTACTTCAAACAGGTTCAGTACGGCGTTTACGTCCGGATGGCGCTGATCCTGACGTTACTTGAAATTGAAGTTTAGGAGGAAGTCAGATGTATAACAGTAAGCTGAATATCGGCAGCATCTCAGAGGGTTTTGTTCTGGATCACATTGAGGCCGGCAAAAGTATGGATATCTACAAATATCTGAAGCTGGACAAGCTGGACTGCACGGTTGCTATCATTAAGAATGCCAAGAGCAACAAGATGGGTAAGAAAGATATCATCAAGATCGAATGCCCGATCGATTTCATGGATCTGGATGTGCTTGGTTTCATCGATCACAATATTACAGTCAATATCATTCAGGGTGATGAGATCGTTGAAAAAAAGACGCTTCGTCTCCCGAAAGAGATCCGGAATGTAATAAAGTGTAAGAATCCAAGATGCATCACTTCCATCGAGCAGGAGCTGGATCATGTGTTTATACTGACAGATCCCGAGAATGCAATCTATCGCTGCAAATATTGCGAAGAAAAATATGCCGGGAGATTAAGACCGGGAAAATAATGCGACTGGTTTTGCCAGATACGAAAAGGAATCCGCCTGTCCGTTTCTGCTCCGAAAAGCCGGAACTATCAGGCCGGATAGATGGATTCCTCTTCATCTGTATATTTCCTCCCAGACGCTTGATCTGCCAAAAGATCTACGCCTGCACATCTTCGCCGGGTTTTCCTTTGCAGACCGGATCATGCGTACGAAGAATTGTACTTCTTAGCGGATGGTCAAGAAATGCTCTCACTTTCCGGTAGCGTTTCACCTTGATGCGCCAGCGGATATAACGATAAGTCTCTTCTTCTCCTTTTTCCGCAAGCATCGTCAGCAATTTTTCCAAAAGAGCCGCCGTCTCCGGATGCATAAGCTGGTATGCGATTCCGTTTTTATAGTAAGCAAGCGGATGCGTCTGGTTATAGTTCGCGCCCTGATATGTCCTGGAAGCGGACACCCGGTCTATGAACATTTCAAATACGTACTTTTCCGGCATCTTCATGCCTCCGATCCCCTTTTTGGGAGGAAGCACATAATCGATCCAGTATTCATAATGATGCCGGTTCCTTCCTTTGTGGTGAAGCCACGCCGAGGAATAACCGATATCCTCACGCTCCGCATTATTCGGACTTCTTGTGCCCTGATAATACTTTGCCCCCACCAGAAATTCTGTCGGACTGTACTTCGACAGGTCATGCATAAGCCCCTGCCTGTATAGTCCGATAGCAAAACAACCCTTCATAACAAGTATCTTGTGATGGGTAATTGTCTTAAAGTGCGAAATTGCTTTCAAAATGATACTCCCTTTCCATACTTTATAAAATACAGCGCAAGCAGATGACCCGGATAAAAGATATAAAAGAAATATTTCATCTTCCGTCCTTCTTTTCCCCCGTAAAAATACAGCGGTACTGCCGCAAGCATTCCCCACTTCTGGACGGATCCTGCCAGCACATTCAGTAATGTCGGAGACACCCTCTTCCAGCGCTCCCTGTACGAAGCACAATTTGAATAGAGACACACCAGCAGAATCCCAAAATAATTATAGTCCGTGCGAAGAACGCTGGCCAGCGCCAGAACGCCTGCAAACACAAGGAGCTTCCAGCCCATACTGTGTATTCTTTCCATGCTCTCCAGCAGTATCAGCGCCAGAAAAAAAGTAAACATCACATTCTGATGGCCGGGCGCGAAACAGGAATCGTAAAATGCCAGATCAAACGGTATTTCTGAAACACAGGCAAAGACAAGCATACGCAGCATATATTTCCGCAGGTCATGCGTGTGCCCGAATCCTTCCACAATCAAAAATGCAAAAATCGGAAATGCGATCCTGCCGACGATCCGAAACCCCGGAATATCCGGATAGAAGATCACGCCGATGTGGTCAATCAGCATCGTTACGGCCGCGATCCATTTCAGATTACAGGCGGTCAGCTCCGGAAGCCGTTTTTTTTCATTCATATATAAATTACCTTCCGACAAAGACCTCTATCGTCCTTTCATCAACCGTTACCTTTTTTACTCTTTCCAGACATTCCGGCTCGCAGAGGACTCCCTTTTCTGTTGTAAATTCCCGATACCACTTCTTCGCTTTCTTTAATGTCGGAAGCGCAAATTCATGCTCGTTCCAGTGCATGTTGTAAGCAATATAGATATCATCGTCCTCCATGTAAGCTCCGCCAAGCAGCATTCCAAGCTGACGGTTCCCCGGATCGCCCGATAACTGCCAGGCAGATTCCCCATGAAATGAAACGTCCGGGTTTCCGGTTCTCTTCGGATCATTTCCCGTAAGCGGACGGCTGCTCCGAAGCGCCGGATGCTTCTTCCGAAAGGCGATCAGATCTGTTACAAATTGTATCATCTCCTGATTCTTCGCCGCAAGATTCCAATCTGTCCATCCCAGGGAATTATCCTGACAGTATGCGTTATTATTTCCCTTTTGGGTATTTAAAAATTCATCGCCTGCCAGAATACATGGCGCCCCCTGAGCCAGAAGCAGCAGCGCCATTGCGTTCCGCACCTGATTTCTGCGCAGCTTTAAAACGTCCTTTTTCCTTGTCGGCCCCTCAACCCCACAGTTCCAGCTCAGGTTGTAATCGGAGCCATCCCTGTTGTTCTCTCCGTTTTTCTCATTGTGCTTATTCTCATAGGAAACAAGATCCGCCAATGTAAATCCGGACGTCGACGTGATCGTATTATATCTATGGTTACCCGCTGTCCTTGATAACAGGTACCTCGCATCGCCTATGATGCCTTCGTCCCCTTTCAAAAGACGGCGCGCCATGTTCTGAAACTCCTCGTCATGCACATAGATCTTGCAATAACGGAGCACCGGATCATCCGCCGCCATAGAAAGCGGCAGAACATATGGATTGATCAAAAATCCATCTATATGATATTCCATATGCCAGTATCTGAGAACAGTGATCATATCCTGCGGCAGCGCCTTCCCGTCAAACGGGAAATTCACGATCAGCTCCATTCCATTCCTGTGGAGCGTGCGAATAACCGCTTTCAGCTCCCGCGCAGCATCCTTGCTGCTGGAAAACGCACTTTTCGGAGCCATAAACTTCGCCGCTCCATATCCCCAGTAGTTGGTCTTCCAGTCCTCCTTGCTGCTGGACGGCAAATATCCGGAATCCGGCTTCAGCCACTCTTCAAACTCATAGATCGGAAGGCAGTGGATCTGATTGATCCCCAAAGCCTTCAGATACGGAAGCTTCTCCAAAAGTCCGGCAAATGTGCCCTTCTTTTTCACACCGGATGCACGGTTCTTTGTATAGCCGCGCATATGAATACTGTATGCTATAACCTCATTTTCCGGAATGCGAGGAAGGACGTCATCCTCCCAGTCAAACGCAGAATTACGGATCCTGCCGCGAAGCTCATGGTATTTCAGCTCCTCCTCAGACTGCCAGCCCCTCTTACCGGATATCCCGGTTACAAACGGATCCATCGTCACAATCCCATTGATCCTGTAATTATATTCCAGATTCCCGGCTTCCGACTCAGGAAGCGCAATACAATATATACCCTCCGCCATAGGAGCCGGTTTCATCTCCACTTCTTCCAAAACCTCTCTGCTGTTCTTCCTGTACAGGAGCAGACTGCATTGCACCCCTCTTCCAGCGTCAACAGCAAAGTTAACCATATGATTGTCGATCGTAACGCCAAGTGGACATGGTTTCCCCAAATAATTTCTCATTTCATCTGCTCCTTTCCCCCCACGCAAGTACAATGCATGTTTTGTATAAATTGATTGGAATGTATTAATTTCATTATATCTTGTATAGCTGTATGGGTCAAACAGTTTTCGATCATCTGGTTGCAAAAACATATCGTTTCTGATAAAGTGTTAATAGCTTGAATAAGGAGACTTCTGCCAATGAAAAGAGAAAATGATATATCCATTGTTACATTAGATACGGATGACGGTGCGCTGGACTTCCGCATCCTTACTATTTTCGATGCGGACAGGCAGGATTACATCGTGCTTCAGCCAATGGAGGATGTCAATGACGCCTGCACCACGGACGACATTTTTATTTACCGCTATGTGCTTGATAAGGATGGGGAGCCATCCATCGAAAATATCGAGGATGAAGATGAATGGGATATGGTCAGCGACTATTTCGAGTCCCTGTATTCCGAGAGCGAATAAAGCTTCATTTCTGACAGAAAACGGGAGGGTTTTGCAGCCTTTCCGTTTCTTTCTTCTGTAAAGGAAAGAAACGCGCGGCGTTTTGTCCTCGTGACCGCCACATAGAGGAGCCGCCGCTCCTCCTCCAGAGGTTCGCCTGTATCCGCCCCTGCATTCGGCATAGTTCCCTCGTTGATCCCCATGATAAACACATACGGGAATTCCAGTCCCTTGGAGCCGTGGATCGTAAGAAGCCGGATCGCATCCCCCTTTTCCTCCACCGGCCTGCTTTCGTTTTCCATACGCTGTTCCTTTTCCCAGCTTTCCATATCCGGATATCGTTTTGCGCGTTCCAGGATCTCATCCAGAACCTTGTACAGATCTCTCAAAGAGATCTTCCGTTCCTTCGCATAGCGCTTCAAGTAAGCGATATACCCTGTTTTCCTGCAAATGTACTGCAATGCTGCATACATTGACATTCCTGATATGATTTCCAGTTCCTCCTGAAGCTTCCTTATCTCCTCCCTGGGTTCCTTTTGAAAGCCGTACCAGGAGCACATCCTCTCAAAGCTTACCTGCTCATCTTCCAGACACCCTGTTAAAAGATACCGCTGCGGACAATTCAATATCCGAAGAAAGTATTTCCGCTCGCGATTGCCGGAGGCAGCCTTTATGTATGACCAGAGATCACGAAAAATAAAATGATCGTATATACGCCTTGCCTGATCCGGAAAGGAAACCGGAAGCTGCTTTTCCATGCAGACATCCTTCATTCTCCGCAGGTCTTCTCTTACCCTTGCAATTACCGCGATTTCCCGCAGGGGCACGCCCTGCGATTTCAGACTTTGAATTTCCGAAACGATCCCTTCGCATTCTGCGGCAGGATTCTCGTATTTTTGCAATGTCAGTGATGCTCCTGCAAAGACCGTTTCTTTCAATCCCGCTGCAGAAAGCTCAGGCGCGCGCTCCTTCTCCTCAGACGAACGAAGCCTTTTCGGATAGCGTCTTGCATTGTGCCGGATCAGCCTTCCGGACAGGCGAACGATCTCCTCCGGACAACGATAATTGACATTCAAATGCAGGATCCGGATGGCCGGATAGTCCTCCCGAAGCCTCAGCATGATCTCCGGGCTTGCTCCACGGAATCCATAAATCGACTGATCGTCATCCCCAACAGCAAACATATTCTGTTCTTTCCCTTCCAAAAGCCGCAGGATCTGATATTGAAGCTCTGATATATCCTGAAATTCATCCACCATAATATATGTGTATCTCTTCTGTATCTCTTCCAGAATCCCTTTTTCTTTTGTAAGAAGCTTCATGCACTCCTTTTCCATGTCCGGATAGTCCAGTTTCCCCTCCGCTTCCTTCCATTCCTGATAGGCTTCCTCTCCCCGCCTTCTCTCCTGAAAATGCAGATAGTCGTTTTGCTGCACGACATCTGCGGCAGCAAACTCTCCATACTGCCGGAGAATCTTAAAAAAGAAGCTATGGAATGTGCCGAAGAAAATATCCTGTGACTGTTCTCCCATCAGCATTTCGCAGCGTCCCTTCATCTCAAGGGCAGACGCCCGGGAAAATGTGAGCATCAAAACAGATCCCGGCCTGACGCCGCAGCTTTTCGTGAGATATTCAATTCTACGAATCAAGGTGAATGTTTTCCCGGAGCCGGGCCCGGCAAGCAAGAGACATGGGCCTTTGTGATGCATGACAGCCAGACGCTGTTCCTGATTCAGATGCATCCTTTCTCTCCTTTATCAGATCATATGATGAACTTTCAAAGTCATACCGCTCGCCTGCAGATAAGAACAGTATAACTTTGAAAGTCTGTAACAGATTATTGATCCAGCAATTCAATTCCTCTGCGGATACGTTTCAAAGATTCTTCTTTTCCAAGAACCTCCATAAGTTCTGTCGCTCCGCCCGGAGTATTCTGCTTTCCGGACACAGCCGTACGGATCGGCCACATAACGAAACCAACCTTATACTCCTTTTCGGCTGCAAATTCCTTCAGCGCAGCAAAGAGAGCATCGTTGCTGAAATCATCCTGTGCCTCAAGCACCGGAAGCACCTCCCTCAGAAGTGCGAGCGATTTCTCTTCATTGGTCTTCATTTTCTTATGGCAGTACATCGACGTATCATATTCCGGAAGCTCTTCAAAGAAGTCGATATGCTCCTCGATGTCCAGGAAAGTCTCAATTCTTGTTTTCACAAGACGTGCAATCTTCCGGCAATCCAGATCTTTCGTGATGACTTTTCGGATATATGGCTCTGCAAGCTCATAAAACTTCTCATCATCCATCTTCTTCAGATATTCGCCGTTCATCCAGCGCATTTTGGTCATGTCGAAGACAGCCGGGGATTTGTTTATACGTCTGTAATCGAACGCCTCAACAAGCTCTTCAAGACTCATGATCTCATTGTTATCCGCCGGACTCCAGCCGAGCAATGCCACAAAATTGATCACGGCTTCCGTGATAAATCCCTGCCCGATCAGATCTTCGTAGGAGGAATGCCCGCTTCTCTTGGACAGTTTCTGATGCTCCTCATTCGTGATCAGCGGACAATGCACATAGGTCGGAATCTCCCAGCCAAAAGCCTCGTAAAGACGGTTGTACTTCGGCGCAGAAGACAGATACTCATTCCCGCGCACGACATGCGTGATCCCCTGCAGATGGTCGTCGACAACATTTGCAAAATTATAGGTTGGAAATCCGTCCGACTTGATCAGGATCATGTCATCCAGCTCTTCGTTCGGAACCTCAATATCTCCATAGATCTCATCATGAAAGCAGGTCGTTCCCTCCGTTGGCATATTGATACGGATAACATACGGCTTTCCAGCCGCAAGATTCGCCTCAACCTCTTCTTTACTCAGCGACAGACAGTGCTTGTCATACTGCACGATGTTCTCCCCGGAATTTTCAGAAACAATATGGCGGAGCGATTCCAGCCTCTCTTTGTCACAGAAACAATAATATGCATTCCCCGTCTCGATCAGCTTCTTTGCATATTCCAGATACAAACCGGATGCATTTCTCTCGCTCTGTACATACGGGCCGTAATCACCTCCGATGTCCGGCCCCTCGTCATGAATCAATCCTGTCTTTTTCAAAGTTCTGTAAATAATATCTACAGCGCCTTCTACATAACGCTCCTGATCCGTGTCTTCGATACGAAGAATAAAATCGCCGCCCTCATGCTTAGCAATCAGATATGCATAAAGAGCCGTCCTGAGATTCCCCACATGCATACGTCCGGTCGGACTTGGCGCAAAACGTGTTCTAATCCTACTCATAAAAGCTACTCCTTCAGTTACTCGATTCCTTTTGTTCTGAGATATTCTACAAAATCTCCTACTGTACCGATGCTCTCAAGCTCGTCCGTAGGAATCTCAATCCCATATTCATCTTCAAAAGCCATCACAAGCTCATAAAGATCCAAAGAATCGGCGTCCAGATCATCCTTGAAAGAAGAACCCATGGTAATGCTATCCTCGTTCAGGCATAACTGTTCTGCGAGCATTTCTCTTATTTTCTCAAACATATTATTTCTCTCCTTTAATATATAATTCTAAAAGTCCTCTGCATGGCAAAGCACATTTTATTCTGTTTTACGGATGGATCCATTTCCTGAAAGCTGAAAATATCACGGATCATTTATACATTGATAACAGCTTTCACGCCAAGCAGCTCTTTGTTTTCCTCAAGCTTTGGCGATACAACATTTTTCAGGAATGCATCCACCTGTTCTTTGGAGCGTCCGACATATCTGGAAGGATCCATTGTCTTTTTCAGATCCTCAAGCGACATTCCAAATGCCGGATCTGCCGCGATCAGTTCAAGCAGATTGTTGTCCCGTCCAAATTCCTTCACATTGCGTCCCGCCTCCATCGAGAGCTCGCGGATTCTCTCATGAAGCTCCTGGCGGTCCCCGCCTGCCTTCACAGCATCCATCATGATGTTTTCAGTCGCCATAAACGGAAGCTCGGACATCAGTCTCTTTTCGATAACTTTTGGATATACGACAAGTCCGTCCACAACATTCAGGCAAAGATCCAGGATTCCATCGATCGCAAGGAACCCCTCCGGGATGCTCAGACGCTTATTTGCAGAATCATCCAAAGTCCTCTCAAACCACTGTGTCGCAGATGTGATCGCCGGATTCAGCGCATCGATCATCACATATCGGGACAAAGAAGCAATTCTTTCGCTTCGCATAGGATTTCTCTTATATGCCATCGCAGAAGAACCGATCTGCGTCTTCTCAAACGGTTCCTCCACTTCCTTCAAATGCTGAAGGAGGCGGATATCATTGGACATCTTATGTGCACTCGCCGCGATTCCAGCAAGCACGTTCAGCACACGGGTATCCACCTTGCGGGAATAGGTCTGTCCGGACACCGGATAGCACGCCTCAAATCCCATCTTCTGTGCGATCATAGGATCGATCTTGTCGATCGTCTCCTGATCCCCGTCAAAAAGCTCCAGAAAACTTGCCTGCGTTCCGGTTGTTCCCTTGGAGCCGAGAAGCTTCAATGTACCAAGTACATACTCCAAATCCTCAAGATCCATCAGAAATTCCTGAAGCCAGAGCGTCGCCCTCTTGCCGACTGTCGTCGGCTGCGCCGGCTGGAAATGTGTAAATGCCAGCGTCGGCTGCGCTTTATATTTATCAGCAAAGCCGGAAAGCTCTGAAATGACGTTGACCAGCTTCTTCTTAACAAGCTTAAGCGCCTCCGCCATCAGAATAATGTCCGTATTATCCCCTACATAACAGGAGGTTGCCCCAAGATGGATGATTCCCTTTGCCTTTGGACATTGAAGTCCATACGCATAGACATGCGCCATAACGTCGTGGCGGACGATCTTCTCACGCGCCTTTGCATCCTCATAGTTGATATCATCCGCATGGCTCTTCAGCTCTTCAATCTGTTCATCCGTGATATTCAGTCCAAGTTCCTTCTCTGTCTCCGCAAGCGCGATCCACAGCTTTCTCCATGTCCGGAATTTCATATCCGGCGAGAAAATATACTGCATCTCTTTGCTTGCATATCTCTCTGATAATGGGCTTTGATATCTGTCGTTCAAAATCTTCTCCTCCATTTTCCTCATTCAATATCAAAGGCATGGCTGATGTCCTCTTCCGGCACTTCCATCGCATACCTGCCTGTAAAACATGCGTCGCAGAAGTGCAGATCTCCAACCATATCCTTTAATTTCCCAACCTCCATATAACCAAGCGAATCCGCCCCGATCATCTCCCGGATCTCCTCCGTTGTATGAGAATGGGCGATCAACTGTTCGTTGGACGGCACGTCCGTTCCAAAATAACATGGATATAAAAAGGGCGGTGAACTGATGCGCACATGCACCTCCGTAGCGCCTGCCACCTTTAGCATCTTGATAATATTTGCACAGGTTGTCCCCCGGACGATCGAATCATCGACCATAACGATCCGCTTGCCCTTAACAACCCCGGAAATCACATTCAGTTTTATCTTTACGCTGCTGACACGTTCCTTCTGCTTCGGCTTGATAAATGTACGGCCGACATAACTGTTCTTATGAAATGCCATCCCGAACGGAATACCGGAATACTCGGAATATCCCTTTGCAGCGACAAGTCCCGAATCCGGAACGCCGACTACCAGATCCGCTTCTACCGGATAGGATTCTGCAAGCGCCTTGCCCGCAAGGATCCGGGAATGATACACATTGACATCGTCGATCGTGCTGTCTGTTCTCGAAAAATAGATATATTCAAAAATACATCTTGCCCTCTTCTCCTCAGGGATCTGCATACACTTATCAGAAAAGACGCCGTCCTTTGTGACGCTGACGATCTCACCCGGTTCCACATCGCGCACAAATTCTCCGCCGACCGCTGCGATCGCGCAGCTCTCCGAAGCAAAGAAATACGTATTCTCCCTCTTCCCAAGGCAGAGCGGCTTAAAGCCATACGGATCCCTCACGCCAATCAGCTTACGCGGGCTGCAGATAACAATGGCATAGGCGCCTCTGATCTTTTTCATCGCCCGTTTTACCGCATCCTCCGCACACTTCGACTTCAAACGCTCCCTCGCTATATGATACGCAATCACTTCTGAATCGATCGTTGTCTGGAAAATGGCCCCTGTCATCTCAAGCTCATGGCGAAGATCGATCGCATTGACAAGATTGCCGTTATGCGCGATCGCAAGCGTACCCTTCACATAGTTTAAAACCAGAGGCTGCGCGTTCTCAACCCTGGATGCACCTGCCGTAGAGTAGCGGACATGTCCTACTCCCAGATTGCCCTTGAGCTTTTCCATCTCTTCCTCTGTAAAAACCTCATTTACAAGACCCAGTCCCTTTTTGGAGATAACCCGTCTCTTCCCATACGTATCGGAAACTGCGATACCGCAGCTCTCCTGTCCGCGATGCTGCAAGGCAAAAAGTCCATAATAAATATCCGATGCGACATCATTCCCGTCCATATCATAGGCGCCGAAAACGCCGCATTCTTCTCTGAGTCCTGTCTCTGATTCATTCAAATTCTGCATTATTTTCTCCTGTAAACTTTAAATTAGACATACCGGATCTGTCCGGGGGGTTCAGAAATCCATCCGCCCCAAACCGATAATGATTATAATACAGAGGATAAAGAAAAGCAACCTCCTAACTTCTCTTATATTCTTCCTTCCACTTCTGCACCGTCTTCACATTGAACGGCTCATGATCCTGTGTGCGGATTTCCCGGATCTCCCTCTGGATGCATTCATTGATCCTTGCATATCCGGGCTCAGATTCGATCAATTCCTTATACTGTTCCGCATCCATGCAGCAGTAGCAGGAATAAATGTAAGCCCAAAGCATATGCTCATCCCCACACATCGTATATGCTCTTTTCAGAAGCGCCGCCGCTTCTTCATAAAGGAATTCAGCCCCATATGCCGAGCCAAGGCAGGCATAAATTCTTCCATATAGAGATACCTCAACGGAGTCATCCCATGTCTCCCTGAGGATCCTCTGATATACGCGAATGGCCTCTTCAATTTCCCCGCTCTGAAAAAGGTTATCCGCTTTCTGCTTCTGACGTTCCACATCTTTTTGATCCTTCAGATTCTTGAAGGTTTCTTCAATACATAGAAGTTCTCCGCTGGAAAATATGCCGGAGGCCTGCAGAATCGTCATAACAAAGCTTTCGGTCTGTCCGGCGCCTGCGATCTCAACCCTGAGAGCTTCCCCAAGCTCAAAGAGTCCCAGTTCCTGTTCCAGCCACTCACAAAGACTGACATTCATGATCGTATAGTCCACAAGATAAAAATTGTTCCGGAGATAGTAACACAACTCCTCAATCGTATATATCTTGCGATGGATTCTGGCTATCTCATATGGTCTTTTCGCTTTTGTCTTATGACACAGAACTAAACTTCCCATGATTGCCTCCTAATTTCACTTTAATCTCTGCCGAAAATCCCGACGGCGGATAAAAATCACCGAATCCGATATCTCTCACAGAAACCTTGCATATTTCCTGGCTTTCAAATGTCAGCTCCATCAAAAGACGGATCGTATAGCCTTTCCTTGCCGGAAGTCCATCCAGTGATAACTGCACATTCTCTGAAGTACCTTCCAGCAGATCATCCACCTGAAATTCTATACTATCCAGATCATTTACAAGAAATTCACAGGAAAAATCCGCTTCATACCAGTGTTTCCCCCATTCTATCAGCGGAAGCCATCCCTCCTGCCCGTTCGCTCTGGAACGCACGCAAAGTCTCTTTGTCAGCTTCGTCTCATCCAGATAAACCGGCCCGGCCGATTCCCCCATCGTCCTGCGGAAAGCAGTATAACACGCGCCCTTACTGTAGAGATTATTTCCCAAAAAGGCTCTCCTTCCGTTACAGATAACCTTAAGCGTATTTGGATACCAGTTATTTTCAAAGGGAACGCCTGTCAGATATACGGAAGATACGATCTTCCGCTCAAACACATGCTCCACGAAAACCTTAAATCTCACATCAGCCACCTGCGCCATATCTTTATTCATGACCGGATATGCGTATTTCAGCTCTTCGATATTCTGGCTCTCCACCTCTTCCACAGTGACAAAATTCTCTCTCCCGAATCCAACGTCCATCCGTTTTAACATATAGGAATGTATCGTCTGATCCTCACAGTGAAAAAGAGCCGCTTCGTACTGCCACAGGTCTTTTGGCTGATAAAACATATAGTAGCAGAAGCTTTCCTTATAATCCTGAATATAAACCTGATCCCTGGATAATCCAAGCTTCTGGGCGATGCTTTTCAGGACCACGACCATTGTCTCATTGAGCTTAGGAAGGGTAAATACCAGATAATCGATCGTATCCAGCTTCTGAATCGACAGTTTGATGTACTGATATAAAAGCTGCACCGCGTCATATGTTTTACCGGCGACCGTAAGCTTCTCACCTTTCATGCTCTTATCCAGGAAATCCGACGCCACGCTTCCCGGAAATTCTTTCCCATGCTTTTCAGCTTCATTGCCGTAAATCCAGACATTATCACGAAGTCCGATCATCAGCGGGATCTGATAATTATCATTCTCCGTCTCCATCGTCTGCGGCTCCGATAATAACTCATGGAAATAACTGATCTGGCAGTATTTTTTGCCGAGATCATATCCTGCAATCTGTCTGTTTCGTGCCACTTCCATTCCTCCTGAATCAGTACAGGACATACAGCTGCTTCGCCAATGTATCCTGTGCTATGTACTCTTTATAAAACTTCTCCTGATCTTTGCTTCCGGAGAGTGTGATCGCATTCAGAAGTCCGTAACGGCCGGCCAGAATATTCTTTCTCGGTTTCGCATAAAAAACTTCCGTCTCCGTCATGCGATCGTCTGTTTCCTCCTGAAAATAGTATTTTATTTTTTCTCCTTCAAACAATGTAAATGCTTTTACATATATGTTCTCATACATCGGAGATAAAATTTCTTTCGTATATATTCCGGCTTCAATTCCGCGTTCCTTGATATCGTAATTCAATGTGACAACGCCGTCCTTAGAGCCGATATAAGAGACCATAACCTTGTCCCAAAGCTGAAATTCCTGAAGCCAGCTCTCCGGATACTTCATAAAGAATGGGAAATATATATGCTCCTCACAGAGCATCTGCATGAAATCCTTCAGCACCGCCTTGTGTTCTTCGTCAAATTCCCTGTCTGAAAAATATAAAAGGGAGGCGATCTTGCAAATATTCGGCACCTCTTCCTTTTTCTCATGCTCCCTGCATATGACGTCGAAGATCACCCCGGCAACCATCCTGTTATTTACCACATATTCGTGGCAAACATAGGATAAATACGCGGTCTGCAGCCGGAAGTATGCTCCTCCTTCATAATAATTGGCAAAGATCTCTTCCTCGCCATACATCGTCTCGGAGAATACCATCTGCGTAATGATACGCTCCGCCAGCTTATGTGTGGAAATATCATACTTCTGCGCCATTTTCCATATGCGCTTCATATCACACGTTGCGCCGCAGTAATACCGTGCAAGATATTTCAGTGTATTCCGATCCGAATATCCGCGCCTGAAAAGCTCAAAGCAGATCGCCAGCATATAATCGTCTTCCTGAGTATTTCCTTCCTCGATACGATTGCTCAGAATTTTTACCGCCTCTTCCGGCTCCATCGAATCCAGACCGTCTTTTAAGATCTCCTGGTAAGTCAGGCCGCGGCGTTTGCGCTCCTCAGCCTGCGCAAGCTCCATATCCAGAAACTTCCGGCATATCTCGTTAAATGAGACCTCATAAAATACCCTCCGCGCATCATACACGATAGATTCCGTGTAATGCCGTCCGTTCATGTCCTCCCAAACGATCCTGTCGTCCTTAGTATGGACAAAAATGAGCGTCCCGGATTGCCTGTACGGCGTGATCTGCGCGATCTTTCCCTGTTCATTCAAAACGATCACATTCTTCATGTTCGGAACTCTCGTCGTAATAATATAGCCATGGCAAATATCATTCAGGGCATAGACACGCTCCGCATTCATATCCTTCTCCGTAAAAAATCTCTTATATATGATCCTTAACGTCTCGCTGATATGACGCTTCTCCAGCTGCTCCCATGCAAAATCCTTCATATTTTCTTCATAGCGCTCAAAAAGATCCGGCATCTGCTGCTCATGCAGGATCAGATTCGCATATAAAAGCGCCCTCTTTCGGTAATCCAGCGTAATCCCGTGAAGAAAATACAGGTAGATCGGCTTCGGCAGCTGCTTATATACATTGCGCTCGTCCATTGCAGCAAGATAAAACTCGTAGAGCTGCGCGATCTTCAGATCCTGCTCCAGCGCAAGTTCAAACCAATGGAAAAACCGGTTATCCGACATGCTTCCCTTGATCAGAAGAGTACAGATCGCCATAAGGATCATCTTCTCCTGATACACTTCGTAGGAGGAAGTCAGAATACGGAACATATGATGGTCAAAATTCTTGAGCTGGCTCGCAAGATTGGCCGTGTACAGCGCCAGATCCCTTGTCATCAGGTTGTATTTGGATGCAAATAAAAGCACCTGAATCTCAAACTTGCCCAGCTTACGCAGAAGACTGCTGTCCGCACGAAAACATTTCAGCGCTTCCATATAAAAGGCAATATCATGCGCCCCTTCATAAAATTTCTTCTCTAATACCGGCAGTCTGTCGCTGTAATGATGATACGCCGGATCCAGATTCAGAAGCATACATGCGATCTTCCACGAATTGGCTTCTTTCACATAGATGCGGTTCAGCTCCTCCACAGCACGGTGGGTCTGGGTACCCTCCCTGCCGACGGCTGCGATCAGGAAAATATAATAAGACCACATCTCCATATTCTTCATCCGTTTCAGTATGCTGCTGTTATAATTGTCGAGGATCCATCTGGCGTCCTCGTATCTCTCGCCAAGCAGGTAAATATTGGCCTGTATAAGCGGAAAAAGCATATCCTCCGGGTGAGATTTGCGCATCTCATTCATCTTGTCCGTAGATTCATTCACCCACTCGCCCCAATCCTTCTGATCTCCCTGGCACTTCAGATAGTCGCGCTTGATCTGCGCCATCATATATTTTTCAAAGGTTTCATCCTCCGGCCGCTCTGAGGCGTTCTGATCGATCTCAATCCTGTAATCCAGCGTCTCATAGGCCGTCTCGATGGAAATCCTGCCGTAATTCTTCCCCCTGTGAAGCTTATGCACATCGATAATGTATTCAATCAGAATGCTGTTCCCGACAAAATCCTCCGTAGTAAATGCACTCCGGTTCACTGTAAGAAAATCGCCGGACACATGAACCTTCGCTTCAAGATATCCCCATGTATTCTTATAAACATGAAACACACTTTTATTCGACTCTTTGAGCTGATAAAAACTTCCGAGCGACTCGGACAGGGAAAAATAAATCTTCTCCTTCTGTTTCGTACTGATCAGGAATTCCTCAAGCGCCTGTTCATCCAGCGCCCACGTGCGCATATTGTCATAAAGTCCGCACGTCTTTCTGCCTTCGTATTTCAGGATCTCATAGAACCTTCTTGATCTGAACAGATTTTTTGCCTCCGCAAAATCCTTCATGGCAAGATCACGGAAGTTCTCCAGCCGCTGTATCTTTCCATGGGACGTCATCACGTACGGGCGTTCCACAACCATGGAAAAACAAACGGCATATTCGCCGCCGTTGCAGATAACAGAGAATTGCCCGTTCTCCACATTTCCCGGCTGCAGTCCCGAGGCATCATAAGTAAATTGAATGGTAACCGGATTACCTTCAAAGCCCTGTTCTTTCAAACTCATCCGCACAGAAGATGCATATACAAGACCGCGAATAGTATCCCCGGCCCGGTTGTCAATCTGGAAACTGCCGTGATAGACTTCTCCTTCTCCTACTGTAATTACCAGATGTGTATCGGAAAAAACAATCTCAGATGCATCTTCATGAAATATTCCCTTTGCGAATTGATTAATCTTGTTTTTCAAATCGGTCACCTGCTTCATCTATTGATATCATAATGTTGCGATTATGTATTACGTACTTATCGAATACCATACCACATTGATTATAGCATCAAAGCCCCTCGACTTGCAATATAATATCTGTTCCTTATTTTCACCATCCGGAACTTTCCTTCTTTTCCTTCCGCCCCGGCTGTTGACGAAACCCCTTTGGTCTTTTATACTTTTCAATAGAGTTTCTGCGCACAGGAATTTGTACCGGAAACTCCATTTAACGAAAGAGAGGAAAATTCATGATCAAACTAGGTTCTCATGTCAGTATGAGCGGCAAGGAGATGCTGCTTGCTTCCGCCAAAGAAGCGGCTTCCTACGGCGCAAATACGTTTATGTTCTACACAGGCGCTCCGCAAAACACACGGAGGAAACCGGTCGGGGAGCTGAATATTGACGCCGCATGGGCTTATATGGATTCCCATGGCATCGGCGACATTGTTGTCCATGCCCCGTACATCATCAACCTCGCAAACACGATCAAACCGGAAACCTATAAGCTTGCAGTTGATTTTCTTGCAAAGGAGATCGAACGCACCGCCGCGTGCCGCAGCCGAATCCTTGTCCTTCACCCGGGTTCGCATGTCGGCGCCGGAGTCGACGCCGGGATCGCGCAGGTCATAAAAGGCCTGAATGAAGTCCTTACACATGACACCGCCTGTAATATTGCCCTTGAAACAATGGCCGGGAAAGGGTCAGAGCTCGGGCGTTCCTTTGAAGAGCTCGCACGCATTTTTGACGGCGTTGTATATAATGAAAAACTACGCGTCTGTTTCGACACCTGTCATACAAATGACGCCGGCTATGATGTTGCCGGACATTTTGACGACGTGATCGCAGAATTTGACCGTCTGATCGGCAAAGACAAAATATCCGTCTTTCATATTAACGACAGCAAAAATCCGCGGAATGCCAGAAAAGACCGCCATGAAAACACTGGATTTGGATCCATCGGATTTGATGCGCTTTCCTACATCGTGCACCATCCTGATTTCGCAAATATTCCTAAAATCCTTGAATCTCCTTATATAAAAGACCCGGAGGATAAAAAGAAATCCTATGCTCCTTACCGGTATGAGATCCAAATGCTGAGAAAACAGGAATTTGATCCGCAGATGTGTGAAAAAATCCTGAATGATAATATGTAGTTTTACGAAACTGTGTCAATGATTTCAAAGCAGCCCATAGTCACCCTCCGGGCCCATTTAAACAAACACCACCTGTATCAGCGCCATATAGAGCACCGTTCCCACGCCGATGCTCAAAAGATTATTTCTTTTCCACACATGCAGAACCACAACCGCTGCACATGCGATCAACTCCGGAATCCCGTGCGGATATGCCCGCACCGGAGTTGATTTCAGACAATAAACAACGAGCATTCCGATAACCGCCGGGGTCAGAACGTATCCAAGATACTGTACGGTCCCCGGAACCTTCCGCCCTTTCGGAAATAAAAGAAACGGTACGACCCTTGTTGCAAATGTCGTCAGCGCCACCACAAATATGATCAAAAAAGAAAGTTTCGCATTTAACGGCATACCTCTTCCCCCTTATCCGCATGCTCTGTCTCTGCTTCCGTCCGTCCTCTCTCCAGATGGGTTCTCCCAAGAAAAAGCAAAAGGATGATCAATATCATCGACGGAAGCACAAAACGATCTGCTCCGAAAATCTGAAGACATACAAATGCCGCCGCTACTCCGATCATCTCCGGGATCCGGTTTCTTTTCTCCATCCACTGTTCTACAAAGATCACAAGGAACAGCGCGGTCATTGCAAAATCAATCCCCGCCGCATTGAAAGGTATCACCGTTCCGGCGATACTTCCTATGATCGAGCCTGTCACCCAGTAGGCCTGATCCAGACTTGCGATGGCAAAAAGAAATTTCTCCTCATCCACACCCTTCGGAAGCTTTGTCGTACACAACAGTGAATACGTCTCATCCGTCAGCGCAAAAATCATATACCACCGCTTCTTCCCCATACGGTTAAATTTCCCCAGAAGTGAAAGGCCATAAAAAATATGCCTTATATTCACCATCAATGTCAGGAATATCACCTGCATAAACGAAATCCCCGGCACAAAAAAATTTACAGCCAGATACTGGCCGGAACCTGCATATACGAGCAGGCTCATGAGCGCTGCCCATAAAAATGAATATCCCTTATCTGCATACATAACCCCAAATGCAATCCCGATAAACAGGTATCCGGTGAGAACCGGGATCGTATACGGAAATGCTCTTTTATATGCCTCTTTGTAACCTCTCATTTTATCCTTCTCTACCTGCCAGAGCGGCTGCCAACGGTTCTCCCCGGTTTTCCCAGAAATGGCATATCCCAGGTATCCTGCGCCGCGCCGCCGACAACGTCAAATCAGGCGCCCAACCGGACGCCTATCATCTTCAGTAACTTCTCTTTAAAGATTTTATAAAATAATCTCTTTTTCCTCACTCATCATTTGCGATATCTTATATATAGTAGTAATCGTTGTCTTCAAATCTTCGCTCGGAATCTCTTCCTGTATCTTCTGATAGTATTTCTTCAGTTTCTCATTCTGGTTCTCCATAAGCCCCTTCGCAATCTCAGTGACCTGGACATATGTACGCCCCTTCGCCACATCCGTCTTCCAATATATATGCCCCCGATCCTGCAGTCTCTGAATGATCTTTGATACCTCAGGTATCGTCAATTTCATCTCACTCGCAAGCTCTGCTAAGTAAACTCCCTCTGTCGTCTGATCCCGTTCCTCCAAATGCCGGATATAATAGAGCAACATATATTCCGACTTATCGATCAGGCTAAATACATTGTCTAAATTGATTTTTTTCAGAAAAAATTCTTCTTCCGGGTGCCATCTCTCTTTGCTCATTCGATCTCTCCTTCCGATGCTGCCGCTTCCTGTTCCGGAAGCCTGCCCGATTCTCTGTGCCATTCCCCCATTTCCTTCAAGATTCATTTTATACTTCCTCAGAAGTATAATTGTATTTACAACTACTACATACTATGAATCAATTTATACCATATAATTAATTTTTTGTCAATGAATGCAAATTGTCGAAATGTCAATTGACACTAATCCCACTGTTTGATTATAATCAAATTGTATATTGAGGAAGGGGAATCAATAAATGGATTTAAAAAAATGTGAAGTACTTCTGACCGCCATTGATCTTGGCAGCCTTACAAAGGCTGGCGAGGTATTTGGATATACCCAGTCCGGCGTCACTCAAATGATGAAATCTCTGGAACGCGAGGTTGGCGTTCCGATTATAAACAAAGGACACAAGGGTGTTTCTCTTACGCCGGAAGGCGAGGCGCTGCTTCCCTCCATACGCTCCCTTCTCTTTGCGAACGAAAACGTGAATCAGGAGATCGCTTCTCTTCGCGGCCTGAAAAAGGGAACCCTCCGCATCGGAAGTCTTGTGAGCTGCTCTATTAAATGGCTCCCGGAAGTTATCGAAAAATTTCAGGAAACCTATCCTGACATCGTTTTCCAGATTATGGAAGGCGGCGGCATGGAGATCATTAACTGGTTACATGCTTATAATGTAGACATCGGCCTTACAAGTCAGCAGGAAGATATGCGCTGTGAATTTATACCCGTTATGGAAGACCCTTACATGGCTGTTCTTCCGGTCGGACATCCTCTTGCTGAGTATGAATACGTGTCTGTCCACCAGTTTAATAACGTTCCGTTTCTAATGGCGGATTCATCCGATGATACGGATATGCGGCGCCTTTTAAAGAAATATGATGTGCACCCGGATATTAAATACACGGGGAAAAATGATTTCTCCGTCGCAGCTATGGTGGAACACAAGCTTGGAGTCAGCATCGAACCGGAGCTGTTTCTTGACTGTTACAAGGGTGACTATATAATCCGCCCCTTAGAGCCGAATATTACCCGCACGCTTGGGGTCGCTCTGCGTTCCCACAAGGAAATATCCCCGGCCATGAAGCTTTTTTTCCAGTATCTGAAAAAAGAATATCCGCCGCGCGATCAATGAACAGGGAAAAAGGCGGGATTTTAACCCCGCCCGTATATTTTCATCGTTTTAAGGAGTTCCTGTAAAAAGTACACGGCGAGTC